>NZ_JAHC01000030.1 GCF_002924625.1 Petrotoga sibirica DSM 13575
CCGCTCCCCACCCATAAGGAATGTGTTAGATTGTTAAATTTTGAGTTGGATCATAGTTTTCTAATGTTTCTTTTACTTTATCGTATAATTCTTTTACGTTTTTGAACTCTATCAATGTGCTTTCTTCTTTATCTCTTTGTTTTAACTCGATTTTTCCTTCTTTTAAACGTTTGCCTATAATAATTTTTATAGGTACTCCGATTAGATCTATATCTTTGAACTTAAATCCAGCGGAGACTTCTCTATCGTCTATAATAACGTCTATTCCTTCTTTTAAAAAGTAGTCGTAGATCTCTTGCGCTGTGCTTACGATAGCTTCATCGTTCATGGCAACAGGTATTATTGCAACCTCAAAAGGTGCAACGCTTTTGGGCCAGATTATTCCGTTTTCATCGTTTAATTGTTCCACTATAGCCCCTAGGGTTCTTGATACCCCCCAGCCATAGCACCCCATTATGTAAGGTTTTTGTTCTCCATTTTCATCGGTGAATACCGCGTTCATTTTTGAAGAGTATTTGTCGCCTAGTTCAAAAATTTGGCCCACTTCTATGCCTCTTGTCCGCTTGAGTGTGGAATTACATCCTTGTGTTGGACATTTTTCGCCTTCTTTTACGTATCTAATGTCTGCTATCAAATCTATTCTGAAATCTCTATTAGGGTTGGCATTGAGGTAATGCTTTTTTTCTTCCATAGCCCCTATAACACCATTTTTTATGGATTTTACACTTAGATCTGCAATTATCTTGACATTTTCTGGAATGTTTACTGGACCTATAAATCCAACGTTTACACCAAATTCTTTTAGAACGTCTTGTGGATCGGCTAGTTCTAGACTTTGATCTTGAAGAACTGATCTGACCTTGGCTAAGTTTATCTCATAGTCGCCTCTAATTAGAGCCATCACCCATCCTTTACTGGATCTTAGCAGTATCGATTTTATTAACTTCTTTTCAGAAACGTTCAAGAATTTTGCGACTTCTTCGATGCTTTTGGCGTGTTGAGTATCAACTTTTTCCATTTCTTTGAGGACTTCATCATCAACTATAGAAAAATTTTCGCTTGATCTAGCCTTTTCATCACTGGCTGCATAGCCACATTCTTCACAGTAAAATATTTCACCTTCGCCATTTTGCGCCAGTACGTGAAATTCATGTGAGAAAGAACCACCAATTGCACCGGTATCCGCTTCTACAACTACATATCTCAAACCTATTCTTTTTAAGATGTTTTCGTAGGCATCATAGAAACGTTGATAAGATTCATGCAATGAGTTGTAGTCGGTGTGAAAGGTGTAGGCGTCTTTCATGATGAACTCTCTTGCCCTTAACACCCCAAACCTTGGCCTTATTTCATCTCTAAATTTAGTGGCTATTTGAAAAAGGTTGACGGGGAACTGTTTGTACGATCTGAGCTCATTTTTCATCAAAAATGTGATGATTTCTTCATGCGTAGGACCTAAAGTAAACTCTCTATCGTGTCTGTCCTTGAGTTTCATCAATTCTGGTCCGTAATCTTCCCATCTTCCCGTCGTTTTCCAGAGCTCTGCAGGATGTATTATGGGTAGCATGATCTCTTGAGAACCTATCTTTTCCATTTCTTTTCTGACTATCTGTTCGATTTTTCTTATGACCTTCCATCCAAGAGGAAGATAACTGTAAACACCTGATGCAATCTTTCTTATAAACCCTCCTCTGATCAATAACTCGTAACTTTTTATATCAGAATCAGATGGAGTTTCTTTTAAAGTAGGAGCATATAGTTTGGAAAATCTCAAGATTATCCCTCCGATTTTTAGCATATTTTATATTTTGTACTTTGAGAAATTATATCATAGAAACATTGTTAAGTTAAATTTTTATTGTAATAAATATATTGAGTCTTTTAGTACAATTAAATTAAAAAATAAAAAGATCCTTTTCCTAACGGGTGGTATTCTTTTAGATTTGAAGAAGTGTGAAAATCGATTCTTTATAAAATAAATTTTTCTTTTTTTATAAAATATATCCCCCATCTATGTTTTTTTCCACACACTTTTTTTGCCTTGACCAAAATTTTCTATATAACCTTCTTTTCTGAGATCGTTCAATACTTTTCTAATCTTAGTGTCAGAAGTTAATGGGAATTTTTTTCTAAGTGTATTTATAGTGAAAGTATCCTCAGTATTTTCAAGTATTTCTCTTCTTATATCGTAGTATATGCCCCCGGTAAAATCTTTTTTAGTTTCATATTTAGATGCTTCTTCTGAAACAATAGTAGGGATGTTGTCCTTTTCATGTGATATGACCGCTTGAAAGAAACGTAAAGTCCATTCATTTGCCAATTTCCTGTTCCCAGCGAATATTATTTGAAAACCAGGATGATAAGCAAAAATCTCCGCTAAAACTTTAGATAAATAGGATGGTGTGTACACCTTCAGCTTGCTAGGATTCAAAAAATCAGAGTAATTTGCTTCAACAACGAAAGCAGAATGTTTGTACTTAGCTAATTCTCCAAGTTTCATGTGTAAAAGTGACAAATTTCCAATATCTGCAATAAAATTGTTAAAGGTTTTTCTTTCAGCTACAGCTATTATCCCGCTTTCATTTAATAAGGCATAATCACCGGCTTTAAGCTGTGCTCTTTCAACGTTACAATTGGCGAATTTCCATGGATATTTCTCATTTATGTCGATCAATATATGAAGATGATGATCCCCCTTCGCTGTTAGTTTAACTTTAGGACGATGTTCTTTCAGTCCTTGTTCTGTTCTCCAAAATATCTGTTCATATTCTCCTTCTTTATTTTTATATTTCTTTTTTAAAAAGAGAAAGTCACATCTTTTGTTTTGGGTTCTGTCAAGAACTACCGACAACCTTTTTCCATAGCGATTTATCGATATAATTGGAACTCTTTCAATTTCTTGGTAATTGCTCGATGTTTTTTCCGTGTCTCTTATGCAAAAGATATTTTTACCAGCACCTGGCCACTTGTCCTGGACAAATAACGCTAATATTACTTTTTCTTCTTTTCTAATGGTTACCCTGTAAGGGAATCTGTATTTTTCCGTTGATTCAAGAACCCATAAAATAGAACCCATTATGTATTCACCTTTTTTTACAAAATTGATTTTCTCGTTTAGGAATAATAACTAGCATACTTGGAATGTTTTACCTATTCATACCTTATCAATTGAAAAAGCGGAATATTTCCTAAAAATTTGACGTTCATTAGAAAATGTGATATAATTTTTTTAGAGTAAACCGGAGCGTAGCGCAGTTGGTAGCGCGTCAGCATGGGGTGTTGAAGGTCGCTGGTTCAAATCCAGTCGCTCCGACCAAGAATACGGGGTTGTTCCCCGTATTTTTTAAATCTAGATTATTCTACCAAATTTTTCTTCAACGATTTCTTTAATATCCTTTTTGTTAACAGCTTTTATATATTCACTTACTGGGAATACCCTATATCCTCTTTTTAACGCATCTTCTATCGTTGCTATTACGCATACATCTCCTGCTAATCCTAAAACAACTAAATTTTCTATTTTATGCTTTTTCAAAAGTTCGTCTAATTCCGATTCAATTCTTTTTTCAATGTCTTTGTAAAATGCTGAATAGCTGTCTCCATCTATTTCTTCGCCTTTTTTTATAACGAAATCATAAGTGTTTATAAATAGTTGGTTTCCATAGGTACCCTTTATACAGTGAGGAGGCCATTTTTCAAAAGAGATGTGATTTTCAGGGTGATCATCCATACTGGCAAAGATCTTAAAATCTTTATCTTTCATTAAATTTAAAAATTCGTTTACCTGATCTATCCACTCTTCAGTTGTTCCAGCTACTGGAAGTTCAGTAGGGCACCTTTCGGTAAATCCGTTTTGACAATCAACACACAATATCGCGGTATTTGAAGGTGATAATTTCAATGCGTTTACTATATAATTGGTAAACTCGTTAGGTGTCTTGTTGTTTTCGACCATTTTTGACCCTCCTTTGAAAGTTTGTTATAAAGTTCCCCTTCGCCCCGCAGCCAGCCCTATAAGGATAAAAGAGTCTAACCCCATTTGCCCCTGCAGCCCGCCCCCTTCTTTGGCCGGCTTGGTCTTAATTTTAGCCACCGATCTTAAATTTGACCAATCCTAAGTATTCATGCCAAGCAGAAGAAGTTGCTTCTAGGAATCTCATATCTGGTAAAAAGTCATACCATTTCAATTCTTCTCGGGAAACCTTATAATCTGTGGGAACAGGAACAACATCAATGTTTGTGTAAGTTTTGAAATAATTCATAGCTCTTGTTAAATGTATTGCACTGGTGACTAAATATATTCTTTGTACTTCATTGTCTTCCAGTAGTTTAAGCGTAAATTCCACGTTTTGTTTGGTGTTTTTAGCAAGTGGTTCTACAAAAATACCGTTTGGTTGGACTCCCATTTTTAACAATTCTTCTTTCATGATTTGAGCTTCTGGTATCTCAGTACCTAGGGGGTTTCCACCAGTTACAACTATAGGAAGCTGTAAATTTTTGTAAAGTAAGAAACCTTCATATACCCTTTTCATAGCGCTATCGGATAACTCCCCTGATCCTTTTCTTGGAGTTTCGGGAATTATTCCACCCCCGAGTATAACTATTGCTCCTTTTTCTTGAGTATTATGCAACTGAGAAACATCCACAGGCGGATATCTATTTTCTAAAGGTAAAACGATTATTTTTGCAAACCATCCAGAAGAAAATATATAGATTACAACGCAAAGCGTTAAAAGAGGAAAAGATATTTTCTTCCTTCTTATTAGTTGGATAATTAAAAATATTATGCAGAGGGAGATAAAAATACCTGGAATTTCTATAAAAGATGTGAAGATATCATAAAGTATTATAAAACCCCCTAAAAATATATAAGATGAATGTACTCAACATTATATAAAAACCAAGTGGAACTTTTTTGATTGCCTTTTTTTTGTTCGATAAAATGATTAGAATTGTGCTGATGATTATCAGAGGAAATATATAAATGCCTAATAGAAGAGAAAGAACTGATAGAAGTTTCACGTCTCCAAAACCCATTTTTCCATTTCTCCAATAATAAAAAGTGATTAAAAAGATAATGATCATATACAGAAGATTAATGGATTCAAAGTTGAAGAATGCAATCAATAAAATAGCTATTATTCCTAAATCTGGTATGATAAAGGCAAAATAATCATATAGCCCTATATACAAGAGACTATTAGCAAAAAGAATATTTTGCCAGTTAGGAGAAGTGAGTATGACAAAAATATTTACAATTATATAAGATAAAAGGATAATTAGAACCTTTTTATTTGTGTGTAGTATTTTTACACCCTTTTTATTACTTCCATTTCCTCTTTCGTTAAATTTTTATTCAGAATTTCCTCAAGTCCATAGATGTACCACATGTACTTATCTTTTATTTCTTGGTATATATTTTTGGCTTCATCAAATTTCTTAACTTTTAAGTAGGGTATAACTAATAACAACTTGAAATGTTCATTTTCTTTATCTTGGTCTATATATTTTTCTAAAAAGTTTTGAACTTCTTTATATTTACCATTTTCAAACATTACCTTAGCCCATACCTCTATGTCGGTAGAATATTCAGGTCTTGTATTGAGAATTTCCTCTTTGAGCTCATTTGCTTCAGTAATTCTCGATAACTTCTCGTATATAGTAGCTAACTCATACTTACCCAATACGCTGTTCGGAAATCTATTTAAAAATTTTTCTAAAACGTGGGCGGCTTTTTCATAATCTCCTTTTTGCATGTAAGCATCTGCAATCATGAAGTAGGTTACATAATTGTTGGGGGAGAACTCTAACTCTTTTTTCCAAATATCAGCTGCCTTTTCGTATTCACCTAAATTAAAGTATAATTCACCTAATTCAGACAAAGCAGCTATATTCCAAGGGTCTAATTTAACAGCTTTTTCTAAATACTCTTCCCCTTCTTCCATCTCACCTTTTTCTACTAAAACTGAACCCATTAATTCGTAGGCGGGAGCGAAACTGGGATCAATTTTGAGTATAAAATTGACTACATCTTTCACGAAATCGAAATTCTTTTTATCAGCTTCTAATAAAACCGTATCGAATAGTCCATTCAAAGATATATGTACCAAGTCGGAGTAATTAATTTTGAATTCAGAAAAGTAAGACAAAAATTCGGAAAGAACGAAGGGATAAATCACAAAGTTAGAAGTTAAACCGGGTAAGTGGTCAACAAGTTTTTCGATTTTCTTTGTTTCTTCAATAAATTTTGAGTTGTTTTTTAAATCAGCCTTCATTAACTCAAAATCTCCTTCATACAAGAACTCACAAAGCAAGATTGGAAAAGGTGTTAAATCGGTTATTTCAATCTCTTCTTCTCCAAAGTTAAACTTCACAATGCGCTCCATGGGTATCTCCTCCTTTTAACTGAATGTCTTCTTCTTTTATATTTTATTATACCATAATTAAGATTTATTAAGGAAATTTATTTACATTATTTTGTAATTATTATCATAGAATAAAAAAATAAAGCTCTAATTGTTGATATGACTAATCTTCCTGAAGAACGGACAAAGATAGATTTAAAATTACCCTGTTCAATTATAAATAAAAAGCAGGCATACGCCTGCCTTTTTACGTATTATCATTATTCTTATTGTATTTTAATTTCTTTTCCTTCACCTTTAGCTGAATCAACTTTTGGTATAGTTAATTTTAAAACTCCATTTTCATATTCAGCTTTAATTTTGTCTTTATCAATGTACTCTGGAAGCCTTATGGATCGTTCAATTCTACCAAAGTATCTTTCTCTCCTATACACGTTTCCAGTCCTTACTTCATCGGATGCTTTCTTTTCTGCGGATATGGTTAATAGATCGTTTTTCAATTGAACTTTTATATCTTTTTTGTTTAAACCTGGTAATTCACATTCTACAATGTAATCGTTGTCAGTTTCATAAACATCCATCTCTCCTCGTGATGTTGTTCCAAAGGGCAATGATCTAAAGAAATCCTCAAACTCTCTATTGAAGAAATCAAATGGTGATAACAAACCTTCTCTATCCTCTCTTCTCCTTTCTAACATTTGTCATCGCCTCCTTTTTCACTGTTCATTCTTTTCATTAAAATTATACAACCAAAGAATCGAATATGTCAAGACTTTTTTAAAAAAATGTTCTTTTTTATTTTTAGCTATAATAGAAGATCATATATATACTAAATTTAATTATAATAAAACATTTTATCATTTGTTATCTAAGAGTGATAATTATTTATGAATCTTCTCTTTAAGATAATTAAGTAAGTGATAGTGAGTCCATCAGAGAGGGTATGTATTATAATGGGATAGATCAAGCTATTTGTAATTTGAAAGGTATATCCCAAAATCGATCCCATTATGATTCTTCCTGCTAAAAGACTTGTAAATTGTTTGATATTTTCTCTGCCAAAGAAAAGGTTGTTGAAGTGGGCTAAAACAAAAAGTATAGTTGCTATGATCGTTGCAAATTCAATAGAAAAAATAGAATCCTGTAAAATCATTCTTAGATTCCCTTGGATAAAGCCTCTAAAAAACAATTCTTCTGCTGGCCCCACGACTAACCAAACATGTAATAATATAATTTTGTTATTTTTGAAATTTCCGTAAGGAATATTCATGAGATCAGAAAGAGACATCTTCCTCATACTACCTAAAGATCCCAATATTAAAACAAAAGAGATTAGAAGCATAATAAACCCTTTTTTAAAATTCCCAGTTTGAAATCCTGCTTGTTGGAAGTTTATTGTTGAAAGATAGATAAGAAAGATTGAAATGGCTATATTGAATATTCCTAAAATTAAATTACCCAAGTAAACATCTTTTCTTTTTAAAAGAAATCTACTAATCGTATAAATAAGTAAATAATAGAGAATAATTAAAACGATAAATTTTATAAAAATCATTTCTTCACCAACCTTTATATCTTCTATACAATTATACAACAGCAGACTGATAACGTCCATCACTGTATTAAACGCCTGCAATGTGAATTACAAGGAGATTTATATATATTTGACTTTGTTTTTTTTTTAAACTATAATTAGTTGGGGAAACTAAATTCCCTAAAAAATATGTAAAAAAGTATGGCTGCCTTTCGGAGGAATTATATGTCAATATATGCTATAACATCTTTAATAGTCTTCATAATAGTTATTTTAGGAATGGTTTTTCAGAAAATAGATAGAACTCTTATTGCTATGTTGGGGGCTATATTTTTATTAGGCGCAGGTGTATTCTCCGATCAAATTGGTGCAATAAAAGAGTACATAGATTTTAACACTCTCTTATTGTTGCTAGGAATGATGGTGTTTGTTGAAACTTTAAGAAAGACTGGTATATTTACATTTCTAGGCCTCTCGATGTTAAAATTGTTTGGGAACAATACATACACCTTATTCATTTCTTTAATCTTTTTGGTTGCTTTATTTTCCGGATTTATTGACAACGTTACAACTATTTTAGTTTTCATCCCAATGACTTTTGCTATTACTGATTCTTTAAATATTAATTATCTACCTTTTGTTTTAGGGGAAATTTTTGCATCCAATATTGGAGGCATGGCAACAATAATTGGAGATCCTCCTAATATTATGATTGCGTCTGCGGCAGGTTATTCTTTCACAGAGTTTGCGCTTATTATGTATCCTATCACAATAGTTAATTTAATATTCGTCATTATCTTATTGATATACTTCTTCAAAAAAGATTTATCAATTAAAATAGATAAAGAAGCGGTTAAAAATTTTGATGTATCCCACATTGTAGAAGACAAAAAAGAATTTATCTTGTCTATACTTTTGTTTGGAGCAGTTATCTTCGCTTTTGCATTGCAGCATGAACTTAATTTAGAAAGTTCAACCGTTGCCTTAGCTGCAGGGTTTTTCTCGTTATTTATTCTTAGGCCAAAAGATTTGAAAGATACATTATCTAATGTTGAATGGGAAAATATTCTATTTTTCTTCGCTTTATTTTTAATAGCAGGAGCACTTGAAGAAACTGGTATAATTAGCATTTTTTCTAACATTCTGGTCGATTTTTCTGGTAATTCTTTACTTATTTTTAGTTTTTCTATCCTAATAATTTCTTCCTTCTTTACTGGTTTCATGAATAATGTTCCTTTAACAGCTGCAATGATACCTGTCGTTGAAAAATTGACTATTTCCGGGTCTTCCGTTTTTGCTAGTATCGATTCTATTTGGTACTCGTTATCTTTGGGGGCTTGTTTAGGAGGGAACTTAACTCCTATAGCTGCTTCGGCAAATGTTATAGCGTTAGGTTTTTTAACACAATTTAAAGGAAAAACAATTTCATTTTGGGAATTTGCAAAATATGGTTTAATAATAGTATTGGGGAATATTTTAATTTCGGCGATATATATAAATTTCGTTTTTTTCTGATTAAAAATGGGTGGGGAGCGGAGCAAAGGGGCGCTAAAGAAGCTTTCTAAAGGTATTAGCAAAAGAATAATACTTAAAGGGGGAATATTTTTATGAAAACACTTTTATTGAAAAATGGATACATTTATCCTATTTCTAGAGAACCTTTTGTTGGAGATATTTTGATAGAAAATGGTACAATCAAGCAAGTAGGGAAAGATCTACAAGTTAAAGCAGACGAGATGATAGATGCAACAAATAAGTATATTTTACCAGGATTTATCGATGCTCATTCCCATATTGGTTTGTTTGAGGAGGGTGTTGGAGCAGCTTACCAAGATGGTAATGAAGCGACAGACCCTGTTACACCACAAGTTAGGGCGATTGATGCCTATTATCCGGAAGATGCTGCTATAAAAAGAGCTCTATCTGGGGGAGTTACAACGGTGATGATAGTACCAGGTAGTGCAAACCCTGTTGGAGGACAAGGTGCTATAGTTAAGTTAAATTCTCAAATAACCGATGAAGCTATTTTAAGAGAACCAGCTGGTCTTAAAATGGCTTTAGGAGAAAATCCTAAAAGAGTCTATGGTTCTTTCAACAAAACTCCCTCTACTAGGTTAGGAAATGCCGCCATAATTAGAGATTATTTTACAAAAGTTAGAAACTATATTGAAAAGAAGAAAACCACAGAAAAAGAAGGGAAGCCTTTCACTGAAACAGATATTAAATTTGAAATTGGTGAGAAAGTTCTAAATAAGCAAATTCCCGCAAGGATTCATGCGCACAGAAAAGACGATATTTTAACGGCGATAAGGTTATCTGAAGAGTTTGGGTTTGATCTTGTTATTGAACATGCTACAGAGGCTTATAAGATTCCTGATTTTATCAAAGAAAAAAATATTCCGTTGATTTTGGGCCCTCTACTGGGTTTTAGAACAAAGTTGGAAACAAGGGATATGCGGTTTGAGTCGATAAAAATTATTAATCAGAAAGGTATCTTGGCGGCGTTGATGTGTGATCATCCAGTAACACATTTAGAACACGCTTCAATACAAGCAGCTACTGCTTTAAGGTATGGAGCCAAAGAAGAAGATTTGCTAAAAATGTTAACAATAAATCCAGCGAAAATCCTAAAGGTAGAAAAGCATTTAGGAACGATTGATGAAAACAAGGATGCGGATTTGGTGTTATGGAGCGGTCATCCTTTTGATCCCAGAAGCGTGGTAGAAAAGACACTGATAAACGGAAATGTGGTTTATGAATTATAAAGTTACTTGCTAATTTTGTTTTAATTGACCATAATCACCTATTATTGTCAATTTTTGACTATAAATTACTCTCCCGAGGTTTGAAAAAAATTTCATGATGAGTTAAACTATATATAGTAGTCATTTCTTTAAGGAGAGTGAAAAAAATGAAGGCTATTGTAAAATCTAAACCAGGGAAAGGGCTAACCCTAGTGGAAGTAGAAGAACCTTCTTTACAGTCTCCACACGATGTAAAGATTAAGATTTTGAAGGTGTCGATATGTGGGACTGATGTGCATATTTACGAGTGGAATGATTGGGCAAAAGATCGTATTAAGCGTTTCCCACAAATCGATGGACATGAATTTGTAGGAAGAGTAATTGAAGTTGGAAATGAAGTTAAAAACGTTAAATCTGGAGATTTAGTTGTTTCAGACAGCCATATCCCTTGTGGTTATTGTTATCAGTGTAGAACAGGTAACATGCATGTATGCCAGAATTTAGAAATTTTAGGAGTGGATAGAGACGGAGTCTTTTCTGAATATGCTGTTATTCCAGATAAAGTTTTGATTAAAATAGACGAAGGCATACCTTTGAAATATGCATCTGTAATGGAACCTTTAGGAAATGCGATTTTTACGACAACCGCAGCCGATTTAAGAGGTAAGGTAGTTTTGATTACTGGTGCGGGACCTATTGGTGCTATGGCAATAGAAATTGCTAAATTATCTGGAGCAGCTTATGTTGTAGTGAGTGAACCTTCTGATTATAGGATCAATATGGCAAAATCGTTGGGAGCTGATTTAGTTATAAATCCAAAGGAGAAGTCTTTAGTTGATGAAGTGCTAAAAATAACCTCTGGATTGGGAGCGGACGTTTTTCTTGAAATGTCAGGAAATGAAAACGCTTTGAATGATGGCATAAAATCCTTAAAAAACACTGGAGTGGCATCTATATTAGGGGTTTATCCTGAAAGTAAGGTAAAGTTCGAAATGAATACCGCTGTTTTTAAAAATCTAACTATTCACACCATTACCGGAAGAAAGATGTTTGAAACGTGGTATATGGCAATAAACTGGTTGAAATATCATAAATTGGATTTAAGTAAAATCGTAACCCATGAATTTGACTTTGAAAATTTTGAAGAGGCTTTTGAATTGATGGCCAGTGGGAAAAGTGGTAAGATTGTTTTAAACTTTGCCAAAGAGGAGGTTTGATTATGGATTTTTATAATCAATTGGAAGAAGATTTGAAAAAGCGTGAAGATGCTGGTTTACGTATCACTATAAGAACACTTGAAAGTGCACAGGGAGCTTGGATCAATATTAATGGTAAAAAGGTTTTAAATATGTGTTCTAACAATTATTTGGGTTTGGCAAACAATGAAAGATTAAAAGAAGCCGCTATTAATGCAATTAAAAGTTGGGGTGTAGGCCCAGGAGCGGTTAGGACAATAGCTGGCACTATGAAGATTCATGAAGAATTAGAAGAAAAATTAGCTGAATTTAAAAAAGTAGAGGCCACCCTTGTTGTTCAATCTGGATTCAACGCAAATCAAGCAGTTATTCCTACTATAACAAACGAAGAAGATGGTATTTTATCAGATGAACTTAACCACGCTAGCATAATAGACGGGGTTAGATTATCAAAGGCAAAAAGATATATTTGGAAACATAAAGATTTAAACTCCTTGGAAGAGCAGCTTGTTAAGGCTCAAAGGGATAATTGTAGAAGAAAATTAATTATAACTGACGGTGTTTTTAGTATGGATGGAGATATTGCGCCTCTACCAGGAATTGTAGAATTAGCCAAAAAATATGATGCTTTAGTAATGGTGGATGATGCACATGGGGAAGGAGTACTAGGAGAAAACGGTAGAGGAATAGCGGATCATTTCAATTTGACAGAGGAAGTGGATATAGAAATTGGAACTTTATCGAAAGCCTTTGGTGTTGTAGGTGGATTCATCGCAGGTAAAAAAGTATTAATTGATTATTTGAAACAACAAGCAAGACCATTTCTATTTTCTAGCTCTTTGTCTCCAGCAGAAACGGCTGCAGCATTAGAAGCGATAAAAACACTTTATGAATCTAACGATTTAGTGAAAAAACTGTGGGATAACGCTAAATATTTTCAAAGTAAGATAAAAGAAATGGGGTATGATATTGGAGGTACTGAAACCCCTATAACCCCTGTAATGATCTATGATGAAAAGAAAACAAAAGAATTTAGCTCAAAACTATATGAAGAAGGAATTTTTGCGTCTAGTATAGTTTATCCCACCGTTCCAAAAGGAAAAGCCAGGATAAGGGTAATGATAAGCGCATTACACAGTAAAGAAGACTTAAACTTTGCTTTAAACAAGTTTGAAAAAATAGGTAAAAGTTTTGGTATTCTATAAATAAATTGTTGTGCAATTTTTAATTTTTATGATATAATAAAAAAGAATGTGTTTTCTGTAATTTTCATTTTGAGTTCAAGAGGGGCCAGGGGATGCTAAGATAGTTTCAATATATCCGAATATTGAGGCAAATATTTTCGAATTTAGAAATGTGATTGAAAGAGGTTTTTAAAAATTTTTATAGGTGGTAAATTATATAAAGAAAAGATAGGAGGGATTGTGGTGAAATCAAAAATTGTTTTGGTATTGGTGTTAACAGTATCTCTTTTTACGATGGCTTCTTTAACCCTTGATTGGGGAAGAGTATACACCCTTGGTGGATCTCAGGAAATCTTCGATGTAAAATCTACAGATGACGGTGTGTACCTTTTTGGATACACCAACGAAAAAGGATTCAACGAAGATATTTTAATTTTGAAATTTGATCAAAAGGGTAACGTCGTTTATGAAAACAAGTTGGGTGGAAATTACAACGATTGGGCAAATCAAGGGATTCTAACTTTGGATGGGGATATCCTTATAGTTGGAACTTCGGGCTCTTATGGTAGTGATTTAGATTTCTATGTATCAAAAATAGGTAAAAACAAATTCTCTACTAATATTAATAAACTAGGTAATGACAAAGGCACAGCTGTTGTAGAAGTAGAGGATGGTTTTGTTGTAGTAGGCTACGGTTCCGATCCTGATACATTAAACATGCGAGGTAAAATGGTAAAATTTAATAAAGAAGGGGAAGTTGTATTTGAAAAGTGGCTCCCTTATTTTGTTCCAGGTTCCGACACAAAACCTTCGAGTATTCAAAAAACTTCAGACGGTAACTTCATCGTTGCCGGTGCCGTGGTAGAGCTATTTGAAAATAGAACTAAGTTCTATCTGGCTAAGATTGATCTCAATGGAGAAGAAATCTGGACAAAAGTTTTTGCTCCCAGAGATTATGCTAGAGGGTTCGATGTTAAAGAAGTACCCGGAGGATACGTAGCAGTTGGTTATGAAGGTTCATGGAAGACAAAATGGTCAGATATCTATGTTGTAAAAGTTAACCCCGATGGAAATATTTTGTGGGAAAGTTTTTATGGAGATGTTGAAAGTGATCACGGTTATTCAGTTGCCGTAGGCCCCAATGGAAAAATATACGTTGCAGGATATGTTACAACCCTTAATGGAGACAAAGATTTTGCTATACTTGAATACGATAATAACGGTAATTTACTGAGCGAAAAGTCTCTTGGTGGATACGGCGATGATGTCGCTTATGCCCTCGATATTGATAATAATGGTAACCTTTATGTCGCTGGGTATTCTCAATCACCAGATCTAGGGGCCGATGCTAACAAAGATGTCTTTATCTTAAAATACACAGTAAAATAAAATTAAAACCGCCCCTATAAAATGTTGGGGCGGTTTTAATTTTAACTACCTTATTTTATCTTTTTGCTTCAAATAAATCCTTAAGTTTATAGCATCGGCTGGATTTATGCCAGGAATTCTTAGGAGTTGTCCAAAAGTTTCTGGACGAATATTTTTTAATTTTTCCTTCGCTTCGTAGGCTAAATTATTGATTTCGTCAAAATTTATATCTTTCGGAATCTTTTCTTTTTCGAGCTCTTTCATTTTTGCGATCTCATCCTGCATCCTTTGAAAATATCCGTTATATTTGAAGTGAATGTCGATTTGTTCTATCACTTCTTTTTCTTCAACTGCTTCTTCGTCGAAATGTTTTAAATCAGCATAAGATATTTCGCTTCTTTTGAGTAATTCACTCATGTGAACAGGTTGAGTGATTTTTGAAGAGCCTTTTGAGACTAAAATGTTGTTAACTTGATTAGGTGATACTTTAATTTGTTCCAGCCTCTCAATTTGTTGATTTATTAGGTTTTCTAATCTGTTAAGCTGATCGTATTGTTCTCTACTCAATAAACCATATTTATATCCATACTTATACAACCTTAAATGAGCATTATCATGTCTGAGTAACAACCTGTATTCAGCACGGGAAGTTAGCAATCTGTATGGCTCATCTACTCCTTTTGTGATAAGGTCGTCGATAAGAACCCCAAGGTAAGCTTCGGACCTGTCAAGAACAAAAGGTTCTTCTCCCCTAATTTTTAAAGCAGCATTAATTCCCGCCATAAGCCCTTGACCTGCGGCTTCTTCGTAACCGCTTGTACCATTGATTTGGCCAGCTAAGAATAATCCTTCTATTTTTTTTGTTTCAAGGTTGTGTTTTAATTGATTCGGATTAACAAAATCGTATTCAACAGCATAAGCGGGCCTTTCAATTATAGCTTTTTCTAAACCAGGTATTGTTTTCAAAATCTCAATCTGCGCTTCAAAAGGTAAACTCGTACTCAATCCATTTAAATAGATCTCTTTAGAGTGTTTAGATTCCGGTTCAAGGAAAAATTGATGGGTATCCTTATTGAATTTCATAACTTTATCTTCAATGGAAGGGCAATACCTAGGACCAATGGACTGGATTAATTTTACATCTCCATACAAAGGAGAGAATGCAATATATTTTCTAATAACTTCGTGGGTCTTGCTGTTGGTTCTCCCTAAATAACAAGGGTAATCCTTCGATAAAACTTTTGGCTTACTCCAATAAGAAAAAGACAGAGGTTCATCGGACGTTTCTTGAATATCAAACTTAGAAAAATCGATAGAGTCTTTCCTGACCCTGGCGGGTGTCCCCGTTTTAAATCTCGATACTTCTAAACCTTCTTTAATCAAAGAATATGTCAAGGAATTTGCAGGAAGTTCTCCCATTCTACCAGCTTCAAAAGCGTTCCTACCAACAAAGATTTTGCCTCTCAAAAATGTTCCTGTAGTTAAAATCACAGCTTTAGCAAAGTATTTCATTCCTAATTCTGTTTCTAACCCGACTACTTTACCGTTTTCTACTAAAATACTTTTCGCTATTCCGTGTCTTAGAATCAAATTGTCTGTAGATTCTAAGATTTCTTTCATTTTTTGTGAGTAATCATACTTATCAATTTGAGCTCTTAAAGCCCTAACAGCAATGCCTTTACTTGTATTGAGCATTCTGATGTTGATCATCGTTTCGTCTGTTACCTTCGCTTGTACTCCGCCAAGCGCATCTATCTCTCTAGTAACAACACCCTTAGCGGGTCCTCCGATAGCAGGATTACAAGGAGCCCATCCTAGAGTGTCTAAATTTATGTTCAATATTAAAGTATTCATTCCCATTTTAGCAGAGGCTAAAGCAGCTTCTATACCGGCATGACCTGCTCCTACAACAATAACATCAAAACTGTTTTCTTTGTTTTCCAAAAATTATACCTCCATTTTTTATACTTTCTTTATATACTCTAACTTTTATTTAGCGCCCCTTCGCCAAACATTAAGGGGTTAACCCCTTAAGATCCCCAAATTCAAGGTCAAAATCTTTTAAAGATCTACTTTGCATACTACAGCAAACCATAAGGATAAAAGAGTATGGCTGCTTTGCCCCGCAGCCCGCCCAGTAAAGAAAAACTATTTTTGCTATGTTTTATTATAGCACACAATGTTTAAAATACCTTTTCACCTTCGAATATGGTTTCTTTCACGTTCAGGTCTTTGTCTAAAATGACAAGGTTTGCGTAATAACCAACTTCAATCCTTCCCTTATCGTAAATATGTAGGTCTTGAAGTGCGTTATATGAGGATACCTTTGCAAGTTCTTGTAGTGTACAATTGGTAAATCTTTTAAAATTTTTGACACCTTCGTTGAAAAGTAGAGTACTCCCAGCGATTGTTCCATCACTAAGTCTTGCTTGATTGTTTTTTACTGTGACGGTCAAACCGCCCAACTCGTATTCACCGTCTTTTAAACCTGCCGCAGCCATAGAGTCGGTTATCAATATAATTTTGTCTGCTCCTTTTATTTTGTATACTAACATCACAAACTCAGGAGAGAGATGAATCCCATCACATATCATTTCTATGTTAAAATCGAAATAAAAGCCAGAACCTGTTCCTCCAATGTTTCTATGGTGTAGTGGTGTTAACGCATTTGAAAAATGGGTGATTCTGTTGACTCCTGATTCGAAAGCTTTTTTGAAGATATCAAAATTTGCTGAAGTATGGCCTAATGAGATTATTATATTTTTTTCTTTAAGATAATTCATTGCTTCAAAAAAACCGTTAACTTCTGGTGCCATGGTTATTAATTTCACTTTATCGTTAATTATATCTTTTAGTTCCTCCAAAGAAGGATTTCTTATATATTGAGGGTTCTGTGCTCCCTTTTTTCCTTTGTTTATATAAGGACCTTCCAAATGAACTCCTTCGATTGAAGAATTCACATCTTCTATATTATCCAAAACTTTTAAGATCTGTTCTTTAGAGGCTGAAACAGTTGTTGGCAAAAAGGTAGTTACACCATATGAAAAATTATTTTTTGCCCAACTTTTGAACTCTTCCTTTGTTGCATGCATCGTATCTATACCCTTTTGTGCATGAGTGTGGGGATCTACAAAACCAGGCATAATGATGGTATTAAACTCTTTATAATCAAAATCTTTTCTTATAACTGCAGAAATCTTTTTGCCTTTTATTTCGATGTCTCCATTAAATTCTCCATTTATAGGATCAACAATTAACACTTTTTCTAATTTCATATTTATCTCAGCCGCCTAATTTAACAGACTTCGAAAGATTCTTAGGTGAATCTGGATTGTACCCCATTTGTACAGCCTTTTTGTAACCTAAATACTGTATGGGGATGAGCCTTAGAGGAGCTTCAAATCCTTTCATATCCGGGATTTTAATGTGTCCATCAGTAGAAATCACTAGGACTTTTCCACCCAACCTTTCGATATCATCGATCAATTCTTTCTCTTCTTTCCTACCCTTTGAGTTTAAGATAACCAACGTTTTGTTTGTGAGTGTGGATATAGGTCCATGTCTGTATTCTAAAGGCTCATGGTATTCAACGTACTGTAAAGCCATCTCTTGTAGTTTAAGGGCGCCTTCTTTTGATATGCCATAATTTTCATCGTATCCAAGAAAGACAAAATGCTCGTACTTTTCTAAAGCTAATTGATCAATAATCTTTTCTGAATCTTCCAAGATTTTTTCACTGAAATTATAATAATCATTTTTTTCTATTCCATTCAGCAACATTGCCAGTATAACAACAAAAGAACCCGTCATCACCACGCTTTTTTCTTCAGTAAAATCTAAGGTTATATTCTCTTCACATTGTTGAGTAATTGAAGAATTCTTTGATGATGTTATTCCTATGGTTTTAATACCTTTCTGTCTCAATTTTTTTGCAGCTTGAACAGTTTCTGTTGATTCACCGGTTCTGGTTATTAAAATTGCAACATCACTATCAGGCATATTATCAAAAAGCATGCCATGTCCACCGGTAAGTACTTTTGCTTTATAGCCATTTTTGTTCATTATTTCTTTCATTATAAATCCAATGTTATATGAAGAACCACATCCAACAAAAAGGTATTTTTTTTCTTTTGAAAAAGAAAAATCAAACTCATTTAACCTATTCAAGAGATTAGGTATCCTTTTTATTTCATCAAAAGTATAGTACACTTTCATACTACCTCCTCAGAATTGTCTTTATAATTTTTATGCCTTTCTGACTATCTTGAACTTGTATTTATCCCCTCTGTAAACTGACTTTACGTATTCAATACACTTTTTATCTTCTATATAGGTATATCTTGTTCTCAAAGCAGCAATAGATCCTTCGTTTTGGGACAAAAATTTTGCTTGCTCTTTGTTTAAACTTGTTACCTCGAGAGTTTCAACAGCATGAGTGAATTTTATCCCGTATTCGTTAGTTAGTATTCTATATAACGATTCTTTTGACATATCCCTTTCTATTATGTTCAATACCCTTATATCTGCATTAGGATTTAAGTATGCTGTTTCGATTGCATAGGGATCTTCATCTAAAAATCGAATTCTTTTTAATAATACTACTCTCCCATCCTTTGGAACTTTAAACTCTTCAACTAACTCGGGAGGAATTTCTATTAATCTGTTTTCTAACACAACTGATTTAGTTGAATGGCCTTGTTTAACTGCCTCATCGGTAAAACCTGTAAGCCTGGTTAATTCTTCTTCTTGCTTTTTCCCTGTATAAAAAGTACCTTGCCCTCTTTTTCTTGTTATTAAACCTTCTTTTGAGAGCTCTTCCAGTGCTCTTCTTACGGTCAAACGCGAAACACCAAATTTATCGCATATCTCGTTCTCTGTTAACAACTTATCTCCTTTTTTATAATCTTCCTCTAATTCTCTTTTTAAGTCCAGATAAAGTTTATAATATAGCGGAATAGGGGCTTCTTCCATTTTAATCTCACTCCCTTCTTATTGGTATATTCCAATTATATAATAGTTATAACAATAAGTCAAATTGAAGATTGATTTTTCTAAATTATATGTGCTAAAATATTCAATAAGAGAACTTTAGAAAAAATAATTTTCAAAATAATTAAGGAGCCACCCGCCATGTACAAAGACGAATTAGAAATGCTCGTAAAATTTTTAGGGGAAGACCTGTTAAAAGAAGAAAATCAAAAAAAACTTCAAGAGCTTGTTTTTAGCAAAATTAAAAGAAAAGAAGATTTTCAGTCTACACATGAATTACTCAAAACACTTGAAAGTTATGATTTAAGGGACTTTTTATATTCAAAACTTTTAGAAAGTTATTTTTCTATTTTCAATATTATTTACGAAAAAGGAAGCCTAAAATACGGAGACGAAAATTACAAAGTTACCATAGATAACGAAACTTTTGATTCTCTTATCGAATTACTGGATGAATCAGATATAAATGGAGAAATTCTATTTTATCTGCTCTCTAACGATTTAAAAAAGAGGGTAGAAATTATACACCAGTTGATAAGTGGAAGATCAAGAAAAGAGTGGAATGAAGAAGAACTAAAAAGTTTTGTGAAAAACTTAAAACCACTAACTACAAGTTTTCTTGAATTATTGATCGAAAAAGGGAAGTTGAAGTCCGAAGAAATCATGGCAACCTTAGAACTTAAAAACAAAAAATCGGTTTCCGCCCTGGTAAGCGCCATAATCAGAAACGCCCCAAACGATAAAGAAAAATTAATTTTTAAAGATAATGATTATATATGTATTAATGAAAAATATAGAAACAAAATTTTTGAAATTAGGAATAAATCATAAAAAACAAAAGCAGGACGAACTTAATCCTGCTTTTTTTAGCAACATATATGAGAAAAGCGAAAAAGTTGAATAAGAATGAATGGTGGTGGGTGCGGTAGGGATTGAACCTACGGCCTCTTCCGCGTCAAGGAAGCGCTCTCCCACTGAGCTACGCACCCTTTCTGATCGTATAAAGTATATCATATTTTTTTAACTCTGTCAATAAAAGAAAAATAAGAAAGAAAGAAAGATAAATTTTATAAACAATGAAAAATTTTTCATATTTTAATTATTTTGGTAATATTTGCTTTTAATTGGTCTTAATCGTTTATAATTCTTTCAAACAGACCGTAATTGAACTTGATATAAATCTTATTTTGTGTAATACTATTAATATGATGATTTGCGTCAAACTTGCAAACAAAAAGCACTTTTTTCTTTCAAATTAAAATTGGTTACTTGTGTATTAAGATGAAATGTGATAAAATATATGAGGAGATTATTTATGAAAGTATTGTTAGAGTGTACAAAAGCTAATAAATTTGCAAAGGAGGTAGAGGTATGAAAAAGGTTTTTATTGTTCTTATGGTTACTTTGTTGGGTGTTTTCGCTTTTTCACAGGTTAAAAACCCTGATATGATCTTCGATGCAACACTAAGTGAGCCCGACACTTTGGATCCTCATCATGCTTACGACACTGCTAGTGGTGAAGTTATTTTCAATGTCTATGACAACTTGGTAGCA
>NZ_JAHC01000031.1 GCF_002924625.1 Petrotoga sibirica DSM 13575
GTCTATGACAACTTGGTAGCATACGATGGTGAAAGTTTGAGTAAGTTTGTTCCTATGCTCTCAACGGTTGTCCCAACAGTTGAAAACGGTTATTTGAGAGATGGTGGAACGACATATGTTTTCCCAATAAGAGAAGGTGTGAAATTCCACAACGGTAACGATTTAACACCTGAAGATGTCGAATACACGTTCGAAAGAGCACTATTATATAACCCACCTGGAGGACCAATATGGATGTTCTTGGATCCCATGTTTGGTGTTTTCAGTATTAGAACCTTGGTAGAAGATTACGTAGGTGCTTCATGGGCTACTATATTTGATGGTGAGATGAATCCTACATCTCCTGAATACGAAGAGGCTTTAGTTAATTTCTATCATGATGTAATAGATCCTGCAGTAGAAGTTCAAGGCAACGAAGTACACGTTCATTTGGCAAGACCTTTTGCTCCGTTTTTGAATGTAATTGCTTCTGGAAGTGGTTGGGGTGCAATATTAGATAAAGAATATTCTATAGAAATAGGTTTATGGGATGGAAATGCCGAAGGTTGGTGGAAGTATCACGGATGGACAAAAGAACAGTCTCCATACTTTGACCATGCTATGGGAACAGGTCCGTATAAATTGGTTGGTTGGGATCATGCTCAACAAAGGGTAACGCTCGAACGATTCGACGATTACTGGAGAGGTCCCGCCCCAATAAGAAGAGTAATCATTCAAGGTGTGGACGAATGGTCGACGAGAAGAGCCATGCTTGAAACAGGTGATGCTGACATAGCTTATGTTCCTGCTCAATATTTAGATGTTGTACTTTCTATGGATGGTTTGACCGTTATTCCTGGCACACCTCAGGTTTCAATCACCTCTTTAGGATTCAACTGGGAAGTTGACCCAGAGTCTCCATACATTGGTTCAGGCCGATTGGATGGGAACGGTATTCCGCTAGACTTTTTTGCAGATCACAATGTTA
Organism: Petrotoga sibirica DSM 13575; assembly: GCF_002924625.1. Lineage (GTDB taxonomy): Bacteria > Thermotogota > Thermotogae > Petrotogales > Petrotogaceae > Petrotoga > Petrotoga sibirica. The sequence continues at coordinate 968 of NZ_JAHC01000031.1, forward strand.
GGTTAGGTTTTGCATATGCCTTTGATTATGATGGTATGATAAATGATGTTTTAAAAGGTTTGGGTAAAAAAGTCCCCACCGCTTTACCTACCGGATTCTTAGGATTCGATGAAAATCTTCCAACATATGAATTGGACCTACAAAGAGCTGAAAATTATTTCAAACGTGCTTACAATGGGAGATTATGGCAAATTGGTTTCAAAATGACTATCCTTTACAATACAGGTAACGATGCAAGAAGAGTATCAGCAGAGATATTGAGGGATAATTTAGCAAAGATCAATCCAAGATTCCAAGTTGAAGTTAGAGGAGTTCAATGGCCAACTTACTTAGATGCAAGAGAAAACATGTTGCTTCCAGTTTACATCATAGGTTGGTTAGCTGATTATCCAGATCCACATAACTTTATTTTCACCTATTATCATAGTGAAGGTGATTACGGAGGGTACTACGGCGAAAACTTTGCGGAATTTGCAAGCTTGCCAAGGCCAGAATTTGGTGGGAAATCATTGAACAAGATGATAGAAGATGCTGCTGTTGAAACTGACCCTGTTAAAAGAGAAAAAATTTATATAGACATTCAAGAGTTTGTCATTGATTACGCACTTGTTTTACCTCTTTATCAGCCTCAAGGGTTGAGGGTCCATCGCTCTTGGCTAAAAGGATGGATAAATAATCCAATTTGGCCTGGTGATTATTATTATAACTACAC
>NZ_JAHC01000033.1 GCF_002924625.1 Petrotoga sibirica DSM 13575
TACATATTATACGAGGAGGAATATAGTGATTAATTTTGTCTCTTTTGGTGAGGTGTTGATAGACTTTATCTCTAAAGATTATGTAAAAGGGTTAAAAAATGCGACTTCCTTTGAAAAATTTTTAGGAGGTTCACCAAGTAACATAGCTGTTAACATCGCTAAGCAGGGGTTTAAATCTGCTGTAATTTCAAGGTTAGGTAGGGATCCTTTTGGAGATTTTATTCTTGAACAATTAAATAATTATAATGTAGATGTTCGGGGTATATCACAAGATGAACGTTTTCATACGGACATTGTGTATGTTTTGAAGTCTAAATCATCTCCTGAATTTTATCCATTAAGATCGGCCTCTTTAAATTTAGATATTGCCGAAACATATTTTGATATTGTTAAAAAAGCAAATATCTTTCATTTTTCTTCTTGGGCATTATCTTCCGATAAAAACTTGAAAAACACACTCAGATTGTTAAAAGTTGCCAAAAAGAATAATGTTTTAATAGGATTTGATCCTAATTATCGAGAGATATTGTGGAAAACATCTTTAGAAATAGGAGATGTTTTAAGATTGGTTATGCCATACGTGGATTTTATAAAACCTTCTTTAGATGATTGTGTACATATTTTCAAGGAAAATAAGAATGAAGAAGAATATATAAATATTTTTCATGAATGGGGAGTAAAAAATGTACTTCTTACATTAGGAGAAAAGGGGTTTATATTTTCTGATGGTAAAACGATTACTCATTTTGACTCTTATGCAAAAGAGGTAATAGACACAACGGGAGCAGGGGATGCATTTTGGTCAGGTTTATACATAGGCACAATTATAGGCATGGATGTTATAAAAGCGGCAAGATTAGGGAATGCCTTTTCAGCAGAAAAGTTAAAATATGTGGGAGCAATCTGTAATATAAAAAACTATAAAGAACTATTAAAAGAATATCTATAAGCTTTTGCCACGGTAATACCTATTAAAACATCACATTTATTGATGAGCAAACTACCCGCCTCGTTCATTGAGGCCCCTGTAGTGTACACATCATCTATAATAATAATATTCTTAGGAGGAGTTTGTAGTAATTTTATCTTATTTTTAACGTTTTCATTTCTCTTTCGATAATTCAATTGGGCTTGCCTTTTATGAGTTTTTGAGGAAAAGAGATTTATTAAAGGGAAACCTAAAAGGTCAGAAAAATGCTGACCAATTAAGCGGGCTGGTACAAAGCCTTTTTCATAAATACTTGAGTAATTTGAAGGCACGTATGAAACGGTATAATTTAGTTCAGGAAATTTTAAATCTATAAAAAACTTTGCGAGCATATTCCCCAAAAGTCGGGCAATCTTAGGATGTGAATGATATTTGAACTCTTTTATTAAGTTGGATAGAGGATACTCATATTTTCCATAATGATAAACTTTAAAATCACCTTCTGAGAGAGAAGGTGAGTAAAATTTTTCTGTGCAATTGCCGCAAATAATTTCTCCAAAAGCTATAGGTTTTTCACAAACCATGCAATGAGGTTCAAAAATTGTTGTCATTATTTTTTTAAAAATTGACTACCATCTCCGCATTTAAACGTAGAAGTGCATTTAACGCAGCGAGTTTTAAATTCCCGTTTTCATAAGGGTCTTTTAATATCTGATTTGGGATTTCCCAATAATCTTTAGCTTTAAAAAATTTCAGTAGGTTGACGGCAGCTTTTCTTATGGATATAGGATACATTTTGTTGAGAGCGATTAATGATATCTCTTCTATAAAATTATCCAATTTTAATTTTCTTATTATTTTTAATCCTTCCCTTATTCGTTTGGAGGATAATGAATTGAGAAAGTTAGGCACGTAATCTTTAAGCATATAGTCTTGAAAATAAATGAGATAGTCACTTGCTCCGATTACTAAGTCATCATCTATAGCAGACAACAAATCCCTACAAAAGTCTACATAACTCATGTCTTCCTTTTCGGTGGCTAATTTCAATCCAAACTTTACAACTTTTGCCTCTTCACTGTTCACCAATTGGTCGATCAACCAGGTAGGAATAGAATCGATCCCACATACTTTCTTTGAGGTATTTGCAGCCAGTTGAAGAATGTGGATATCTTTTTCTTCTTGAATGATTTTTTCTATGAATTTATTAATAATTTCACACGGTAACCCTGAGAAAAATTTTATTATTATTCCTTTAGTTTCATTGCTGCAATCAAAATAAGTTTCTTTTAAGGAATTAAAAAAGGTATAGGCATCTTCCCTTTCATAGAATCTTCTTAAAGCCATAACTTTAACGCTTTTATCTACTTGCTCGAATTTTAAAGTTTCAGAGATGTTATCCAAAGCAGAAATCAGCTGTTTTATCTTAACGTAGGGGTCATTTTTCATTTTACTAATAATCTTTTCTGAATCTTCTGGGTAGAATTCCAAAAATGTGGATATCAGTTGATACCTAACCACAGGATCAGGATCTTCGGTAAACTCCAAAATGAATTCTATCGGTTTTATACCCATTTGAATATAACTGATAATTGCTTCTTTTCTAATGTTTGCTGATATGTCTTTCAAAGCCACTTTTATAGAATTTTCATCCAAAACACCCATTTTATCTAAGTACCTATATGCAGAAAACCTAACGTTTTTATCCGGATCTTTTAAAAATTCTTTTATTTTTGGAACATCAATTTTTTGCTTTGTTAATTCTTGAATAGCCTTCGATTTAAAAGAAGGATAAGGAGAATCCAACATGTCAAAGTATATTTGAATATTCTCTGATTTTATTCTTTCTTCTAAAATCTTATAGGTTTCGATTATTTCATTGGCCATTTATTAATGATTTCCTCCTAAGTTTTGTCTGTGTTTAGCGCCATTCGCTCCGCTCCCCACCCATTTAAGTATCTTTTTTTAGAAACTTTAAAAAGGGATAAAAAGTTTTAAATTATGTTCCTCATTCCATATTACATTTAAAAATTTTCCATCGTATGAAAAAGTTGTTATGTTTCCTGAAATTAATGTGGATCCTTTATCCCATCCGGAATCTTTATAACGGTTAATCTTTTGTGTTAATTTATTGTACGAAAAACCAACTAGTTTGCCATCAGATGAATTCCCAAGGACAGTTGAAGAATCATAGGAGGTCACATTTTTCATTTCGTTCTTAGCAACAATTATCACTTCTATAACGGCGTTGGAAATAAGATTTAGATTAACCATTTCATCTAACGAACTTTTTAAAATGTTGAGTGTACCCGACAAAGTACCTATTACGATCAGCATTGATAAAGAAACAATAAAAATTTCAAAAACACTTTCTATCATTAGAAACCCTTGATTTTTATTCATTTTACAAAGGTTCTACTAAAAATATTGAAAAATCAATTCTTCCATTTACTACCCTTAAATCTAACTTTAAATCATCGATGAAATCAGCAGGTTTTGGAACGACATAACCTATTTTTAGTGCAAAATAGTTCAAAGGGTTGTCAGTATTGTTGAATGGGTAACCTACGTACAATTTTCCAAGGATGTTGTTAAAATTCAAATTAAAGCCACCGTATGCCAATGTACCTGGAAAGTTTTCACCATAAACCCATAACAAACCGGCATCTAAAAAAAGGTTTGGGTATATATCAAAAATTTTAGCAGATACATCAGTAATGGTAATTAAAGAGAACGTTTCTCCAAAATTTGGACTAAGATCGAAATCAAGATTGAAAGAATCTGATTCCAACCCCCCCCTTAGAGCAAATTTGAAACCGTCGGGATAATTCAGCAAAGAGAAACCAGCGTCGTAATACGTTTGAGAATAAATACAAACAAAAAGAGAAAGTACAAAAAAAACAACAAAATTCTTTTTCATGGTTATTCCTCCTCTGATACTTCCAAAATTAAATTAACCGTCTGTGCTTCTATTTCGTTGGTCTGGGTATTGAAAGTGGCATATGTTGAAGTCATATCAATTTTTTTTACAGAATTTATGATATGAACATTTTGGGAAAGGGTGAGCATGTTTTCGCTTTCGACAAAAACGAAGGTTTTTGCATTTATTATATAATCTTCTTTTTTTATCAAAACTAAATCTTTAGAACTTCCCTCGTATTTTTTGTTATTGTTATCTATTTGAAGTTGGTCAGAATTTATCTCAATCTCTGATTCTTCCATAAAAATCTTAGCTAAAACATTCCCCAAAAGTGTTCCCTTTTCAGTTTGAAGGTCAAAGTCCATAGATGTAGATGTAGCTTCAAAAGTGTCACCAGTAATATAAACATTGTTGGTGTTGACTTTTCGCCATTCATCGTTAATAAGGGTTATGGTGGCAAAATCAGTTAAAATAGTAAGGTCATCTTTTTGTATAAGAACATTGTTTTTCAATATGTACCTACTTTCTTCCCCTTTAACTTCATCTGCTTTTACATTTATTTGTTCAGAATAAATGATCAAATTTGTTAATATGAGCATTAAAAAAAATACAGTAAAACGCTTCATACTTTGGCCTCCAAAAAATTATTAGCTTGATTTTGACCATCAAAAAAAGCGGACATATTAAAATAATCTTTCAATTGTTTTTGTGGCTCGATAGTATTAAAACCTTCAGTTAATAAACGATAGTTTTTTAACGTTCTGGAATAAGAGACTTTTAAAAGAATTTCAACGGTATTTTTTGGATATGGATAAGTTAAAATAGGATCAAAAGAAATTATTACAGCATCTTTTGGAAATTTTTGAGGAACAAAAGAAATATATGAAGTTGGAATAAAAAATCCGCCTTGATATTCATAATAACTATAATAAGGTGGAAACGCTAATTCCATCATTAACATATCAACGATTCTTGTTTCTTTTTTCAGTATAATTACTTCTTTATTTTTTAGCTCGAAGACTTCGAAACTTACGTTTGCTGCAAGTGAAGAAAGTGTTTGGTTGCCAAAATAACCTTCCAAAAATTTTTTTAAATTATCAGGGTTGTAAAGGGACATTTTCCCTCTTCCCAATTTTATCAATGCCGTTGTTTGAGCATATCTACTGTTGTATAATTCTGTATTGGTTATTACCTCGCGTAGAGGATTATTTTTTTCGTATATGAAATCTTTTAAACGGCCAAAGAAATTTACTCCGTACAGTGAATAGAATAATCCTCTTAAACTTCCTAGACTAGAAGTATATAGATTTAAGGCTTTTTCTTTTTTTGCTATAGACTCTAAAACTCCAGACTCCCAATAAAAGCCTTCAAAAAAGCCGCCCATTACTAAGTTCAAAGTTGTTCCCTCACTTTATTTTGTATAGATTTTAAAAATTTTTTAGCATCTTGGTATATTTCATTAAAATAAGAAAAACCTTCCCACGAATATTCTATCGGGAATGTGTAAACTTCTTCTGCTTTATTTATTTCATAGTTAACCATCAGATCATTTTTAAAATCTTCTATGGAAATGATATAATCTAATCCGTCGTTAAATTTAAAATCATTCTTAACCTCACCATTTAAATTACTTGCTATTACATAATCTGCTCCTAGTTTTTTAGTTAACTCTACTGGAACGGGTGTTAATACTCCTCCGTCCAAGAGGCTCATACCCCCTAACCTTAAGGGAGGGAAAACCCCAGGAACACTTGAAGAAGCCATAACAGCATCGATTATGTACCCTTCGGTGATCTCAACTTCTTCACCGCTTTCTAAATCATATGAAACGATTCCTAATTTTATCTTACAATCGGAAAAACGTTTGCGTCCATACAATTGCTTGTAAATATCGTAAACGAAATCACTTTTTAAAAAGCTTTTACCTGCAACCATTTTAGGGACATTAGTAATTCTGTTGTTTAGAGTTCTAAACTGTGAATCTATTGTCTTTTTCTTTTTAAGTGTCAAGTCTTTGAATATTTTAAATAGATCCACATCAGGATTTAAAGCGTAGAGGCCACCAACTAAAGCACCTACGCTCGATCCTGTTACTACTTCAATTTTTACGGCTCTTTCTTTCAGTTCATCTATTAAGGCAACGTGAGCGGCTCCTCTTGCGCCACCACTTCCTAAAGCTATTCCGTAAACCATTGTTCCCTCCAGAAATTATTGGAATAATAAAACAATTCCTGCACCAACCAATACTCCAATAAGCCCTACAATTATTGATGAAATATAATTTTGTTTGGGTTTTTCTATCTCTTGTATAAAACTTTCTAAATTATTTATTTTTTTTACGTTCGCATCCGTTTTTTGAGAGAGTGTGGAAATACTTTCATCGTGAAAAAAAACGGTTTTTTCAATATTAGAAAGCCTTGATTCAACACTTGAAAGTTTATCTTCGATATTTTTTAATTCTTTTTTAAAGGAAACTAACTCTGTAGCTAACTGCTGAGATAATTCTGCTTTGAGATCGTTTTTTAACACCATAGGATCGTCCAAATATTCAGACTCACTTTTTATCTCATAATATTTATCAAGTAACGAATTATAAGTGTTTTTAAGCTCTTCTATTTCAGAGGAAGTTATTTGAAAATTGTTCAAAGTATTTTCAATATTGGATAATCTGTTCTCTACTTGTATTAGATCATTCTGTAATTGCGCATTTGTTCTATTCAAATTTTGGTAGTTGTCATTCAAATAACCAACAGTTTCAGCTAGTTTTGTAATATCCCCTATTTGAGCTAAAGTATCTTTATTTAAATTAGTTAAAGTTGCTAAAGATGATATTTGAGCATTCAATGTTTCTGTTTTTTTCTTTAAAGTTTGGATATCCCCGTTATTTTTTTCTAATGCAAAATAAAGTTCATTCAAATTATTTTTAAATTCTTCGAACATAGTAGCATATACAGTCATTTCACCAATTTGATCATAATAAACACCAATCGTTCTTTCTAAACTTGTAACTCTTTCTTGAAGATTTTTTATATCCACAGTGTATTGAGGAGCAACCATCTCTGATGGAGTTGGAGTGAGTTTTGATAATTCAAAAATTATGTTATCCAATTTTTTGTTCTGAATTATTATTTGGTCAGAAAGGGTGTTGTATTTATTTTGCATATCTAATATTTTGGAGTTGTAGTAGGTATGTCTTGCATCGAAAGTTTCAATGTAAGATTGGTTTGAAGCTACTTGGTCATACAATACAGATATATCATTAGCGAGATTATCAGTTTTTACTTTTAACCCTTCGATATCAGTTCTTGCTCCAAACAACAGTTCATAGCTTAATGTTTCTGTTGAAATACTTGTTGAAACGTTTGAGAGAATGAAATTCAACTTTGCCTCGTTTTCATTAATCTTTTTACTCAGTTCATTATAACTGTTTTCATATGGAACTATCTCACTTTCTACCCTTGCAATCCTTTGATCAAGATTATTTAATGTAACCGACAACGTTTCGTTAAAAAGAGAAACTTCGTTTTTAGCGATGTTTGTCAAAGAAATTTTCAACCCATCTATTTCGAAATTTAATCTCATGTCTATATAATTTTTTAATTCTTCCTTATTCGACTCGGTTGAATCGACTAATACAGATTTCAAACTCTCAATGCTGTTATCGTATTTATTGTTTAAGTTTATTACCTCTTGTTCGAAACTATTAAGTCGTTCTTGATAAATTGTCAAGGATGCCATTGAAGAATCGGCAATTCGTTGAACTTCATCTTGTGAAGTTTTTTTTGCAATGTCAATCGCTCCTTGAGCAATCTCTTGGAAAATAATGTTGTCTTCGTTAATTGGTTGACTGGGGTCAATTACTTCTAAAATATCTGATACATATCTCCCTAAATTTTGGATAGTGGAGTCCAGATAAGATAGTCGGTCATCGTGGGCAAAAACAGTACTTTCTAAATTGTACAATCTTTTTTCAGCATTTAAATTTTCGAGGTTGAGCAATCTATTACTTATTTCTTCGAGTTCTTGACCATAAAGTCCATCTACATAATCAAGCATATTTGAACCAAACTCTGCCAAATCATATCTTAGAACCTGCTGAGAGCCTCTGAAACGGCCTTGATTGTCAAGAAACATAATTCCTGATTCGACCATCCTCACCACTTGAGGATAGATCGGTGAGGATGGTTGTAAATCTACTATGTTGGTTTGGGATAACAAACTTAATGAAATAAAAGTAACAAGCAAAAATAAAATTATTTTTTTCTTCACGGTTATAACCCCCTAAAAAGCTTATCTAAGTCAATGTACATAGGTTCGTGTATAAAAAGCACTACTGAAGCTTCTCCATTTGAAAACAAAGTTGGTCCTGTGGGTAAATAGAATGCTTTCTTCGTGTTAGTATATTTTTCGCCATTGATAGTATACTTCTCCCCCGTAAAATCGACCTTTACAGGTACCCGGGAGTCAAATTCAAAATGCACGAAACTCTTTTCACCTGAACTTATAGTCACTTTTTGTTGTTGAATTTCATTAAACTTTCTAACCTCTACAGTATGAACTCCTGGTTTTAACGGGTAACCAAAGCACTCCTTAGAATTTAAATATTGGCCATTAATGTATACAAGAGGATCTTTAACGTTTGTAGTAATAAATAGACTGCCAAAACTACTTTCAGTATAAATATCAACACTGTTAGAAGGTTCCACAAGGGCACGGTAAGTTCTATTTAATGTCCTTACGTTTACAAACTGCGGATTGTTTAACATATTGTAAAGAAAAAATGCAGGAGTCTTTTGAGCTTTTCCTAGAAAGCTTACAAGCGTATTATGCGGTGAATAAACATTTACTGTACTCAGTTTATTTAAATCTATACTTTCCGTTCCATCATAAAAATCTCTATAAATTGGAAATTCTAAACTATTTTTTCCCGATATAATTCTAACAAAATGTGGCAGATCATCCAAAATAATCTTATCAATTTTTTTTCCTAGGTATTTGCCATCGATATTGAATTCGTAATTTTCAGAATTTAGAAAACTTATTGTATTTAAACTTGGGTTCAGTTCAACATAGTATTCGTTCAAACCGTTTTGGGTTAATTCAATCATCAAATCTTTGGATTCGTATCCCAGTTTCGATAACGTTAAATTATATGTCCCCGTGGGGAATAAACCTCGTATTGGGGTACTTCCTACATATTCATTATCCAAAAATACCCCCACATCTTTTGGCTCACTATCAACAAAAAGTTCTATTCCTTTTTCTAATTCAACGACTATTCTTTCATCTTGAGGTAAATTTTTTAATGTCTTAACTAAATAACCCTCTTTTTCCACCAAAATTATATTGAAATTACTTCTTTTTACAGTAATCGGTGTTTTACCAATTAACTTTCCATCTACAAAAACGTTTGCTTGAGAAGGATTTGATTCGATAAGTATTTCATCAATTGGGATTAACGTGACACTTAAATTTTCCCTGTCAAATGGTTTCAATTCAAGGTCTAATTCTTTAGCAAAAAAACCATCTTTTTCTATAATTAACTTTTCTATGTTGTAGGGGATATCAACTTCATTAGATGTTGGTAGGAGTATATTGTAATTTTGGTTTAAAAAGCTGTATTTTATATTAGCAGAATCAACGTTGATATCAAAAATAAGTTTAGCTAAAGGTACTTGTTCGGCTGTTATTTGTGATTCGATTCCTAAAAGCTCTACATGAGTAATAAAATTGCTGTATCCAGGTTTTATTATTTTTAAATAACCGGGCTTATCATCAGGTATTTCGATTGTAAAAGGTGTTTCAGTAACGGTTCCCATAAATTTCGAATCAAAATAAACCTCGCTACCACTCAATGCTATTATATTTACTTCGTAAGCAAAAAGAAATGTGCCAAAAATTAGTAAGAGAAGCAATATCAACTTCCTATTCACTGTTAAATCTCACCTCGTTTTTCATTCAAAATCTTATTGATCTCGTTTAATATTTCTATACTTTTTTCTTTTTCTCCCAATTTTTCATATACTTTTTCCATCAATTTTACCCTGTTTTTTATCACGTTTTCTATTATATTAGTTCCTTCTTGAGTTATTTGAACAACGTATACTCTTTTATCCTTCTTGGATTTTTCCCTAACTAAATATCCTGCAACCTCTAATCTTCTAATGAGGCCGGTTGTTGTGCTTTTTGTTATCCCTAATTTTTTGCTGATATCACTGAGCATTTTAGGGCCTTTGAAATAAACAGTTTGCAAAACATCAAACTGAGCCGGAGAAATGTTGAACTCTTTTAAAACTTTCCTTCCTTCACTTTTAACTTTTGAACAAATTTCTCTAATCAACTTTTCCATTTGAATTGAAGGATTATTTTCCATTTTATTCCTCCTGAAATTATGAAATAATACTCTAGTTCCCTGACTTCATCATAATCAAAATGAAATATAAATATATAATATAGTATATCATATTCTTGAAAAATCAATCAGACAATTTTCCAACTTGAGTTATTTCAATATCAATGGTAAAATAATCGAAGGCTCTTAAAAAGGTTTTTTGGGCGAAGAGGTGCTATTACTCAATTTTAGAATTTCTAAAGCCAGGATTTTTAATGATTGTGGGAGGAATGTATGGAAAAAGATTTAACAAAAGGTAGTATAATAAAGAATATTTTGGTGATGGCATTACCCACAATGATTGGTATGGCAGCCCAAATGGTTTATGATTTGGTGGATATCTTTTGGATAGGTATGATTTCCAGTGAAGCGATAGCTGGGGTGACAGTTTTTTCCACTATATTTTGGATGGTTGATGCATTAAATGAGATTATTGGTGTGAGTTCAATTTCTTTGGTGTCTCAAGCTTACGGTAAAAAAGATTATCACCAAACTACAAGATCAATTGAACAAACGATAAGTTTCAAATTTTTGGTTGCATTGATAGCAGCAACTTTCATGGCAATATTTTTGAAACCATTAATGTCTCTTTTTGCAGATGAAACGGTAGTAGGCTACGGTTTAGATTATGGTTATTTAAGATTATTCTTTTTGCCGATAATGTTTTCTTCTTACTCAATAAACACTGTTTTTAGATGTTTAGGCGATGCTAAAACTCCTATGATTATAATGATAGCTGTGAGCATACTGAACCTTTTTCTTGATCCAATTTTTATCTTTGAGACAGTTCCTTTTATGAACATAAATGGGTTGGGTTTTGGCGTTTTTGGTGCAGCAATTGCAACTGTGGTTTCCCAAACCATAGCTTTTTTTATTGGTTTTTTAATACTTTTTACCAGGACTCACGAAGTAAAACCTCATATAAAAGGTTTGTTTAGACTAAATAAAGATATTGATATAAAGTTAATAACTATAGGGTTACCCAACGGTATAGAAATATTTTTTAGAAATCTTTCAAATGTAGTTCTATTAGGTTTTGTCTCACTTTTTGGTAATGAGGCTATCGCAGCAAATGGGATCGCTGGCAGGATATTTGGCTTTGCCTTTGTTCCTTTGTTTGGCCTTACTATGGGAGCATCTTCTGTTGTTGGTCAAACCATAGGAGCCGGAGATATACCACGATCGGAAAAAGCGGCAAATATTACAGGAATACTCGGATCAGTTGTAATGTTATTTTTTATTCTAATCGCTTTTGGATTTGGTGAAAATGTGATTTCTCTATTCACAAACGATCCTATAGTGATTAAATATGGGACAGAATTTTTAAAGTATGGATCAGTAGGTTTAGTAGTACTAGGTTATGGACTGGGTCTCACAAGCGCTTTTTCTGGGTCCGGATACAACTTTCCGTTTCTTTTTTCCAGTATTATTTCAAGGTGGGGTATACAATTATGTGTTTTAATAGTAGCTATTAATATTTTTAATCAGTCCTTAACATGGGTATGGCTCTCTTATATGTTCGGAGATATTGCAGAATCTCTTATTCTCCTTTATTTTTATAAAAAAGGAAAATGGAAAAAGAAAAGAGCTTGGTAGTAAAATATAAAACCAGAAAATATTAGTTGCACATTCAACCAAATCTTAACGGGGAAATGGTTGTATATGCAACAATTTTTTTTTATAATTATTTTTGTTCCCTTTCCTTTCTTATGGACGTTTTTAAAAGGAGGCGAAAATCAAAAATTGTTTAATTCTGAACAAGATCCATCGGTTATTAGCAGGATATCATGTTTATTCAGAACGATGAATTCAATGATGAAAAAAGAACTTGAAAAGTATGACATTGGAAGGGGTCAATTTCACTTTCTTATGTATTTACTTAAAAATGGAGATGGAATAAGTCAAGAAGAATTAAATGAACATCTAAATTTCGACAAAGCTACCACTGCCAGAGCGATAAAAAAACTTATGAAAAATGGTTATCTCACCAAAAAAACCGATGAAAAGGATCATAGAATCAATAGGATATTCTTGACTAATAAAGCTTACAATATTTATAATGAAATGGAAAAAATGAATAACTATTGGGAGAAAATTTTAACAGACAATCTATCAATTGAAGAAAAAGAAATGGTTCGGGATATATTGAATAAAATGCTAGATAATATACTAAGATACAAAGCCAAAGTTCATCAGGAGGTGTCGTAATTGGAAGAAAATACCAAAAAGCTTGAAAACGAGAAGATAGGGAAGTTATTAATGGAACTATCATTACCAGCTATAGCTGCCATGCTGATACAAGCTTTATATAATTTCGTTGATACTATATACATTGCAAGAGGTGTTGGCACACTTGGAATAGCTGGAGTATCTGTTGCCTTTCCAATTCAAATGATCATTATGGCTTTTGGCGGAATGATAGGAATCGGCGGGGGGACTTTAATATCCCGAAGTTTAGGAGCTAAAGATGTTAAGCGTGCAGAAAAGGCTTTAGGGAATATTTTTTCTACTATATTTGTTTTAAGCATAAGTCTTACTATTCTTGGTACCATTTTTTTAGATCCTATTTTAATTCTCTTTGGTGCTACCCCTGATATTCTTTCATACTCGGAGGATTACATGAGTGTAATCCTTTATGGAGCAATGTTCTTTTCAATTGCAATGGCAGGTCACAACGTTATGAGAGCAGAAGGTAATGCAAAATATGCAATGATATCTATGATCATTCCTGGAATATTAAACATTATTCTTGATCCTATTTTTATATTTGGATTAAATATGGGAGTAAAAGGAGCAGCAGTAGCTACAGTGCTTTCTCAGTTTGTAGGTGTTGTTTATATAGGATATTATTTTTTCAGTGGGAAAAGTTCTTTGAAATTTCACACGAAGAATTTCATATTAGATAGACATATCATGTCTGAGACGCTAGCGGTAGGATCTTCTGCTTTTGTTAGGCAAGTTGCTGGAAGTTTACTAGCAATAGTTTTAAATAATTTGTTAGGGACGTATGGGAGTTCTCTGCATATAGCAATTTTTGGAGTAATAAATAGACTGTTTATGTTCTTTTTTATGCCTATGTTCGGTATTGCACAAGGTTTTTTACCAATCGCTGGTTATAACTATGGAGCCAAAAGATTTGATAGGGTAAAAGAAGTTCTCAAAAGAGCAGCAATCGCTGCTATTATATGGTCAACAGTCTCGTTTGTGTTAGTTCAATTGTTTCCAAGTTTTCTACTTTCTATATTTTCAACGGATCCATCTTTGATTAACGAAGGAATTACGGCTTTAAGGATAGACGCGATGTTTATATGGATCGTAGGTTTTCAAGTTGTAGGGTCTTCTTTATTTCAAGCCATTGGTAGAGCTGGTCCTGCGCTACTTTTATCAATTTCAAGACAAATATTGATATTTATTCCGATGGTTTTTGTTATGTCGCACTTTTTTGGATTAATGGGCATATGGTACACATTCCCTATTTCTGATGTTTTATCAGTGTTGTTGACATTATTTTTTGTGATCAGGGAGATAAAAATTCTGAATTCTCTGCAGAAAAAACAAATTCAAATTATCTATAAAAGAAATGAAATTGAAGAATCTTATATGCCTGAAGATAAACATGAATACCAGCCTCAAGAAAAATAATAAGGCTCGATAAAAATATATCGAGCCTTTAATATATGCATTTTCTATGCTCTTTCTAGGTATTCCCCTGTACGGGTGTCTACTTTTATTTTTTGACCTCTTTCCACAAAAAAAGGAACAGAGGTTTTCAATCCTGTTTCTAACGTCGCTGGTTTGCCTCCACCGGACACTGTGTTTCCTTTAAAGTTAGGCTCAGTGTCTGTAACGGTTAGAACCACAACGGTAGGAAGTTGAATAAAAATAGGATTCCCGTTAAAAAAGATTAGATCAACTTCCATATTTTCGGTTAAATAATATTTTTCATCTTCTAAATCTTGGGCAGGCAAAGAATATTGTTCATAGGTATCAAGTAACATAAAATAAAAATGGTCACCATCGTTGTATAAATACTGGGCTTTCCTAAAACTTATATCCGCTTCTTGAACCTTTTCACCACTAGAAAAACTAATCTCTTTTATCAAGCCTGTCATGACATTTTTTAAACGAGTTCTAATTAATCCGCTACCTCTTCCCATAAAATGCTTATTGGATTCAACTACACGATATACTTCGTTTTGATAAACGATAAAATCTCCTTTTCTTAAGTCTCCTACGTCGATCATTCACGTTCCTCCTTGGTTTTTCAGTTGTTAATCTTAGTTAGGGCAATAATAAGAATCTACAGCTGGGATATCATTATAGCCTAATGAGCTTAAAAATAGACAGAACTTTATTACACAATAAATTTAGCAATTATTTCTTAACTTGTCAAGTATTTTCTTGTATATTTGTTTAAAAACTTGTACCTAATTATCTTTGCAGGAAGTTTACTTATAATTCATCTAATGTTTATTAAAAATTAACTTGCATTCCCTTTCTTTTTGTATTATAATGATTTTGGAACACATTCCGTATGCTGCAATGGGTGGCACGGTAGAAATTTGGAGGTAACAAAGTGAAAGGTAAAGTAAAGTGGTTTGATTCAAAGAAAGGTTATGGCTTCATCACTGGGGAAGATGGGAACGATGTATTTGTACACTTCTCAGCTGTTCAAATGGATGGCTACAGAAAGTTAGAAGAGGATGAGGAAGTTGAATTTGAAGTAGTCGAAGGCGACAAAGGTCCTCAAGCTTCTAATGTAAGACCCTTATAAGTGTATACCATAATCTAAACCCAAAATACACTAAGGAGCGCCGAAAGCGCTCCTTTGTTTATATTCTCCCCTGAATTATCTTTAGTCCCGAACTCGTTCCTATCCTATCTGCTCCACAGCCTATCATTTTTAAGGCTGTTTCTAAGTCTCTGATACCACCAGATGCTTTTACTCGCATATCCATTCCTGCAAGAAACTTCATCAAAGCCACGTCCTCCAATTCGGCACCCCCACTCCCAAATCCAGTAGAGGTTTTAACAAAATCAGCCCTGGCTAATTTTGAAATTACAACGGCAGCTATCTTTTCTTCCTTCGAAAGATAGCAGGTTTCAATAATAACTTTTAAAAGTTTTTTAGAATCTTTAGTTAAAGAAGAAATAGCTTGTATTTCATCGTAAATATAATCATATTGTTGTGCTTTAAGTCTTCCTATATTTAAAACCATATCTAATTCATCTGCACTATTTTTAATCGCATTTTCAGATTCATAAACTTTTGTTTCTATAGTATTAGCTCCCAAAGGGAATCCGATTACTGTTGCCACTTTCACATTACTATCTGTAAGAATTTCTTTTGATAAATTTACGTAAGTTGGATTAACACAAACTGCATAGAAACTGTTATCTTTCGCTTCTTTGCAAAGTTTTTCTACATCTGAAGGTGTTGAGGTTGCTTTAAGCAATGTGTGATCAATATATTTTGCCACTTCTTGGGGTTTTAAATTTGCCCGTCTTTCCTCAAAAGTGAATTCCTTTTCAACTCTTCTTATTTCATTTTTTATGATCTTTTTTAATTCTGCAATTTCCATTCTTATTGCTCCTTTCATTAAAATTAATAATATTGTTTTCAAAAATAATTACTAAAATATTTTACCATATTTGAAAAAATATGATATAATAAGTATAAAAGTTAATAATAAATGGCCAGGGGAGCTGTAAGGCTGAGAGGATGCCAAAAAGGCATCGACCCTGACTACCTGATCTGGATAATACCAGCGAAGGGAGGCTAAAATATGTATTTAATTTGATCCTGTTCTCACTTTGTTGGTGAAGAACAGGATTTTTATTTTGCATAACAGGAGGTGAGTATTATAAAACTAGGATTAACGATAGCCGGTTCTGATTCAGGTGGAGGTGCCGGTATACAAGCAGATATTAAAACTTTTTCTGCCCATGGCGTTTTTGGAATGAGTGTTATTACTTCTGTAACCGCTCAAAACACGATGGCTGTTTTGGGCATAGAAGATTTAACTCCTAAAATGGTATTGTTGCAAATGAAGGCTGTTTTTGAAGATCTCTTTCCCGATGCAGTGAAAATAGGAATGGTTTCCAATGAAAAGATAATCAAAACTATAGCAAATGGATTAAGAGAGTACAAGCCTAAAAACATTGTTTTGGACCCAGTAATGGTTTCCAAAAGTGGAGTTCATTTGTTAAAAGAGGATGCTATTAATGCTTTAAAAAGAGAACTCATTCCGTTGAGCTTGGTAGTAACTCCAAACTTGATGGAAGCCGAAGTATTAACGGAGATAAAAGTTGATTCTGTAAAGGATATGAGAAACGCTGCAAAGAAAATTGTGGAGCTTGGAGCTCAAAGTGTGGTAGTAAAGGGAGGACATTTGATAGAAGACGCCATCGATGTATATTATGATGGAAAGGATTTTTTTGAAGTTTCTTCCGAAAGGATACAAACCAAAAATACTCATGGCACAGGCTGCACTTTCTCTTCCGCAATTGCTGCTAACTTAGCTTTAGGATATGAACTTTTTGATTCTATTAAAAGAGCTAAAGAATACATCACGAGTGCAATTAGAAATTCACTATCTATAGGTCATGGGGTAGGACCAACAAATCATTTCTGGAGGTGGAATTTGTGAATGTGGAATTTGTGAATAGGGATATCCAATCTGTAAAAACATTGATTAATAATCCAAAATACTGTGATGAAGAGATTGAAGAACCCATTCCAGGTTATAAGAAGGTAGCTATGTAGTATTTAAAGGAGTTAAATGAAATGGATTTTTCTCATATTAAAGATCACACAAAAAAAGAATTAGAGAAATTAATTAACCATCCTTTTATGGAAGAACTCTATACTGGAGAATTATCTTTTGAGAAATTCGTATTCTTTTTAAAACAAGATTTTCATTATCTAGAGCAATCAATGAAAAACATGGGGATTTTGATAGCAAAAGCGGAAGATCTGACCGCCAGGAGGATGTTAATAAATATTTTATATAACGAATCAGAAATAGAATTTAAAAATTATTTAAATTTGCTCGATTTCTTGAATATAGATTCCTCAAAATTAAAAAGTATAGATCTTACTAGAGCGAATATTGCTTATAGTAATTATCTTATTTCTCAAAGTGCACAAAAATCTTTTGTAGTTGGTATAGCAGCCCTTTTGCCTTGTTATTATAGTTACTTAGAGATATATCAATATCACAAAGACAAGCTTAAAAATAATGAAAATGAAATATATTTAAAATGGGCATCGACTTATAACGAAGCAAAATACAAGAAGTTAGTTGAAGATTTAATTTGTATTTTTGAATTATATCTAAATTCAGAAAAAGAAGAAGAAATAACCCAGACATATAAAAACTCTCTTAAATTCGAATACGAATTTCTTGAAGATGCCTATTATCGAAAGATTTGGAGGCTTTAGAGAGATGAAAAATATGAATGTGAAGTTCTATGGAATAACTGACAGATCATATCTAAAGGATCATAATTTGATTGACGCAATAGAAAAAGCAATAAAAGGGGGCATAACTGTACTTCAACTCAGAGAAAAAGGTTTAAATTCAAGGGATTTTTACTATCAAGCATTGAAGGTTAAAGAAGTAACGGATCATCATGGTATTCCGCTGATAGTAAATGATAGAGTGGACATTGCTTTAGCTGTAGTAGCTGACGGTGTACACGTTGGGCAAGAGGATCTTCCTACAAAAATAGCTCGAAAGATCATAGGAAAAGAAAAAATATTAGGAGTATCGGTTGAAAATGTTGAACAGGCTATTCAAGCACAAAAGGATGGAGCTGATTATTTAGGAGTAGGTCCGGTGTTTCCATCTCCTACTAAACCAGAAGCGAAAACAATTAGCATCTCTGAAGTTAAAAAAATCAAGGAGTCTGTCAACATTCCTGTAGTAGCGATTGGGGGAATAACTGCTGAAAATTTATATGATCTCATGAGAGAAACAAATGTGGATGGCGTTGCTGTTATATCGGCACTTTTTTCAGGTGATGTTGAAGAAAATGCCACACGTATACGCAAGGTAATTGAAAAAGTTGAAATAGTTAAAATAGTTAACGAAAGGAGCCAATAAGATGGTAAATAACATTTTAGATACAGTAAAAGTGAAAAAACCTCTGATACATCATATTACAAATATGGTAACAATAAATGATTGCGCCAATGTAACTTTAGCGGTAGGAGGGCTTCCAGTGATGGCCCATGCCATAGAGGAAGTCGAAGAGATGGTATCTAATTCCCAAGCGCTCGTACTTAATATCGGTACGTTAACTTTAGAACAAGTAAAGGCCATGATAAAAGCTGGGAAGAAAGCCAATTCACTTAATATTCCAGTCATCTTTGATCCTGTTGGTGCAGGAGCAACAAAAATAAGAACAGAGACTTCAAAAAAAATATTAAATGAAGTACAAATATCCGTTATAAAAGGGAACAAAGCAGAGATTGGTATTCTAACGGGTTCTGGTGGAAAAATCAGAGGTGTAGAAGCAGAAAGTAACGATGAAAATATAGAGTCATATAAAAACTTTGCAAAAGAATATAATTGTATAGTTGCAGCTTCAGGTGTTACAGATGTTGTTACAGACGGTAATTCAGTCTATAAAGTTGATAATGGACATTCTATGTTAGGGAAAATCTCAGGTACAGGTTGCATGTTAACGTCTATTATTGCTAATTTTTGTGCTGTGGAAAGTAATCATTTACAGGCAACCGTTTCAGCAATGGTTGCATTTGGACTAGCTGGTGAATTAGCTGCTTCACGTTCAGAGGTGAAAGGCCCTGCTTCTTTTAAAGAAGCGTTCTTTGATGAAATATTTAACTTAACAGACGAAAAATTAAATAGGGGTATAAAGGTACGAGGAGAAGTTAACTAAATAAATTTTTAAAAGAGGTGAGTTAAGGTGAAGAAGTTTTTAGCGATGTTGGGTATTATAGTTGTTTTGTTATCTTTTGCTTTTTCTAAGGAATTGACTGTCTATGTTTACGAAAGTCTTAGTTGGATTGAAGAAGGAACGATTCAAAAGTTCGAAGAGATGAACGACTGTGAAGTAAAAGTGGTAAAATTGGGTGATGCAGGTAACGTTCTTACACGGCTAGTTTTGGAAAAGAAAAATCCTCGAGCGGATGTCGTCATTGGTCTTGATCAGTCTTTAGCTGCAAAAGCTGTTGGAGAAGATTTATTGATCCCTTACAAACCAAAAAATATTGAAAATGTTAGAGACAAAGCGTTGTTATTTGATCCGGAATGTTATGTAATTCCTTATGACTATGGAGCTATAGCCATTATTTACGATCCAGAAAAGATACAAGATGAATTAGAATCTTTTGAAGATCTAACTAAATATAAAAACTCATTGATAATACAAGATCCAAGAGCATCAAGTACTGGTCAAGCCTTTTTACTATGGACAATAGCCGTGTATGAAAATGAGTGGAAAGACTTTTGGGAAAGACTTATGCCTGCAATATTAACAGTAAGTCCTGGCTGGAGCGATTCCTTTGCAAAATTTGAAATCGGTGAGGCACCCATGATGGTCAGCTATGCAACTGATAGTGCATACTCACAATATTATTATGGATCTAGTAAGTACAAGGTTTTCATACCCAAAGAAGGTGCTTATGTTCAGATAGAAGGTGCCGGTATCGTTAAAGGAACTGATAATTTAGTTTTAGCTGAGAAATTTATAGAATTTATGTTGACAGAAGATTTTCAAAAAGAAATACCTTTAAAACAATGGATGTTCCCAGTAATTGATGTTGGACTCCCTGAGGTTTACCAATATGCAGTGGTTCCCGAAAAAATCCTGACGATTCCAGCCCAAGAAATTTCAAACAATCTAGAAAGATGGTTGAAAGAATGGGAGGCTCTATTATACTGATCTTATGAACAATATAAGAAGCAAGAATTTACTATTTATTTTATTTTTGTGTTTGTGGTTAATACCTTTTTCTTTTTTATTTAAAGATTTTTTTCGTTTAGAAGGTTTAGTGAATTTCTTGGATCCGCGTACGTGGCGGATCCTTGGTTTTACTTTTTATCAAGCTATTCTTTCATCTGTGTTGTCATTGGTGATAACTTTAATTCCCGCGTATTTTGCTTCAAGAAATGAAGGGATCATATCTAAATTATTAGACAATACTATTTTTATCCCTTTCTTTTTCCCACCGATCTCGGCAGTTATGGCTTTCACTCTTGTTTATTCTTCAGTAGGTATTCTTTCAAAATTGGGTTTTAGTTTTGATATTATGTACACCTTGAAAGCAATAATATTAGCCCATGTATTTTATAACTCTCCCATATTTGTTCGTTACATATCGGAAGCTCTTAGAAGGGTACCTGCAAGTTTTACAGAAACAGCCAGTATTGAAGGAGCCAGTAAATTTAAAACTTTTATTAACGTAGAATTACCTTTGATAATTCCGTCTATTTCAAGGGCTTTATTCTTAGTATTTACATATAACTTCACAAGTTTTGCGATTGTTTTAAGTTTAGGTGGTGTAAAATATTCGACTTTGGAAGTGGCTATTTCTAAGACATTGAGAAGTACCTTGGACTTTCCCAAGGCATTATCTTATGCTTTAATTCAACTTATAATCCTCACGATGCTTAATATCGTTATATCAAAATTTGAACCTATCTCTTTTGAATATGAACCATTCTCTCAAAAAAAATCCGGATATTTAAGTAGAACAATATCCGCCTTTTACTTGATCTTTGAATATTCAATTGTCTTGGTAGGCATTGCAGCTTCTTTTTTTGATTTTATAAACATGAAATTCGATATATCTTCATTTCTGCATTTATTCTCTAAAGAGTTGAATCGTGTATATCCCGTGGTTAGATCAATCATAAATTCTTTTTTAGTCTCGGCAATTGCAGCTTTATTTGCTGTAATAACAGCATATTTTCTATTGAAAAATTACAGTAAACTCATCAATGTTAGCGTAATGGCTACTTTAGGAATATCATCTGCTTTTTTGGGTATGGCTCTGCTTTATTTAAATATATTGTTTGATATTCCATTCGTATTGTTATTGATTCTGGGATATTTCTTAATAACCATACCTATCGCGTATTCATTTTTGTTCCAACCGGTACGTGGATTTGACGATAAAATAATTGAAGCTGCAAAAATAGATGGGGCAAACAACCTAATCATCTTTCTAAAAATAGAATTGCCCCTTCTGTTTTCTTCGTTTATAAGTGCGTTTCTGCAAATATTTGCAATGATTTTTGGTGAATTCACCATCAGTTATACGATGCAAGTGAGGGATTACTTTCCCCTTGCAAGTGTTGTTAATTATTCTCTTTCCTCAGGGAGATTATACCAAGAAGCAAATGCTTTAAGCGGACTGAACATACTTTTAATCTTCTTTATCTTTTATATAAGCAATAAGTTTGTAAAAAAATCAGAAATTTAAATACCATCTTTTTCAACTACAGCAATAGCGAATTCCGTAATAAAATATGCTTTCATCATATAATATTTTTCGCTTTCCTCGTCACTTAAAATTTCTTCAAACAATTTACTGTTGGGAATACTAAGTTTGTTTCTCAATACAACTAACATATTGAATTCTCTGATCTCACCTATTTCAAAATATTTCACGAGCCCCGTAGCCTTTAAATAATTATTTACAGCAGTTTTTATGTAATTGTATATCTTTTGTTTTATTGGTAAAAATTTAAAAAAGTTGTTTCTCATCAAACTAGCGATCTTCATTGCGCCGATTTTTCTAATAGATAAAAGTTCAAAAATGTTGTCGTATTTAAAATTGATGTACATACCAAAAAATTTTCCACTCAATCTCCCTTTGATATCTTTTTCTTTTAACATCTCACTGTTGATAGTCAGTGCGAACGGAAATATAGTTATTGTTTCTAAAAAGTTATCGAAATTAATTTCTAAATCATCAATACCGTAGTTTAATTTTTCCTCAACTTCAGATCTTACACTGATTTCTGCTTCTTTGAATTTATAAGCAGCTTCCTTTAAATTTTCTATAATTTCGTTCATTTCACTTGGATCAGCATTTTTTAAAAATTCAAGATTAAACTTTTGAAGCTCAGGGTGTTCCTTAAACAATCTATTTAAAAATTCTCTGAATTCTTCACCATCGTGATCGCTCATAATAAATTCCTCCAAGCAAAGTTTCGGTGAAAATATTTCTT
This sequence comes from Petrotoga sibirica DSM 13575, assembly GCF_002924625.1. Classification (GTDB taxonomy): domain Bacteria; phylum Thermotogota; class Thermotogae; order Petrotogales; family Petrotogaceae; genus Petrotoga; species Petrotoga sibirica. The sequence continues at coordinate 22,446 of NZ_JAHC01000033.1, forward strand.
TTTCATATTAATTATAACATATTTTGTGATTTCTACAGAATTTTTTGAAGCCAAATAAAAAAGTGATATAATTTTAAAGGTAAAAGTAATTTTGTGGGGTGCAATATATAGAGTTTCTAAGGAAGAGAGTAAAATCAAAAATAAAAAGGAGTGAAACTAAATGCAAGATTACCATGAACCTTATGAAGAACTAAGTGACAAAGATCGTTCTTATGTCTATGCATTAAACAGTTTAAAAGAAGAGATTGAAGCAATAGATTGGTACAACCAAAGGGCAGCTGTTTCTAAAGATCCAACCATCAAAGAAATTATGGAACACAATAGAGATGAAGAAATTGAACATGCGGTAATGCTTATCGAATGGTTAAGAAGAAACATGGATGGATGGGATGAAGAACTGAGAACATATCTTTTCACAGATAAACCGTTGTTGGAAGTAGAGGAAGAAGCTGTAGAAGGAGAAAGCAAAGAAGAGACTTCTTCAAAGAAAAAAGGCGATTTAGGCCTAAAAGGATTGAAGTAGAAAAAATTTCAAAGATGAAGGAGGGTAAAAAATGGATTTTCTTAAAAGAGATTTAGCTCCAATAACGGAAGAAGCATGGGAAGAATTAGACAACAGGTCTAAAGAGATTTTTAAGAATAAATTAAAAATAAGACCAATTATCGATGTAGAAGGCCCTTATGGCTTGAATTATTCTTCATACAATTTAGGCACAAACGAACTTGTTGAAAACCCAAGAGATGGATTAGGATGGGGAATAAGGCAAGTTTTACCTCTAGTAGAAATTAGAAACCCATTTGTTTTGAAACAATGGGAGCTCGATAATATCGAAAGGGGTTTAAAAACTCCGGATTTGGAAGGGTTAGAAACCGCTGCTAAACAGTTGGCTTCATTTGAAAATAAATTGATTTTAAAAGGTATAGAAAAAGCAAATATAACTGGCTTACAAACTTTAGCTAAGCAGAATTCTGTAGAAAGCTCCAAAGAAAGCGTAAAAGATTTTGTTAAATCATTATTTGAAGTAAAAAAGCGATTCATGGATCAAGGTATTGAAGGACCATATACATTGGTTATTAACAAAGAAATATGGCAAGATTTATTTGCCATGAATCTATCTTATCCTTTGGATTTAGTTGTAAAAGAAATTATAGATGCCAAAGTGAAACCTGTACATGAAGTGGATGAAAGTTTTGTAATTTCTAATCGTGGGGGAGACTTTAAATTAATTTTAGGCCAAGATATTTCCTTAGGTTATGATAGTAAGTTTGATGAGCAGCTTAAATTTTTCTTCACTGAAAGCTTAACTTTCCATGTAGTAACTCCAGAAGCTATTGTTGGGTTAGAAATATAAGTCACTTTTAAAAATCATTTGTTGCACCAATCTGTATAGTAAAAAAAAATCGGCCTCGATTTGTTTTTATCTAAATCGTAATTTGAGGCCGATTTCTTCTGTTTTTAGATTGTAAGAATCCCTTTTTCATCTTCTAATTTATTTTTGATATTATTGATTTTATTTTTTATCATTTCATTTCCCATCAACAAAGAATGTTCTATTTTTTTTACGGAATGAATAATAGTGGAATGATTTTTATCTAATTTCTCGGAGATATCTTTAGTTTTCAACTTCATAGTAGTCTTAAAAAGATAAGCTAAAACTTGACGAGCTAAAGCTATTTCTTTTTTTCTCGATGACGAGAAGATATCCTTACGATTTATATTAAATTCAGTGGCGACCAGATCTATAACGGTATCTATTTTCACTGTTTCAAGAACTTGGGGTGATTGGAGCCTAACTTTGTTTGTGTTCATCCTGATCATTGAATTGACTATCGTTTTTGCAGATTCAATATTTACTGGTGTACCCGAAATTTGGCTTTGTAAGAGAAGGTTCATTATGGCTCCCCGAAGTTTTCTTAAGTTTGTATCTACATGTTCGGCTAAATAATAAGCGACGTCATCGGTTAGTTGAAGTGAAATCATTTGTGCCATTTTCTTTGCTATTAAATACTTTGTGGTTTTATCGGGTGCTTGTATGTCAGTTATCAAACCCATCTCAAATCTACTAATCAATCTAGGATGAAAGGTGGCCAGTTCATCAGGTGTTCTATCAGAACAAATTACTATCTGTTTTCTCGAGTTAAAAAGAGAATTAAATGTATGGAAGAGTTCACTTTGTACGGTATTTTTTCCGATTAAAAATTGAACATCATCTATCAATAAAAAATCAACATTTCTTCTAAAGCGTTCTCGAAAGTTCTCCATTTCACTTGCTCTTATTCCATCCATCATTTGATTCATAAATTCCTCAGCAGTTACATACTTCACCTTCAAATCAGGGGCGTTTTCCATCAAAAAGTTTCCTATTGCATGTAAAAGATGGGTTTTACCTAGTCCTACATCTCCATATATGAATAAAGGATTATATTTGCCAGGATTTTTGCAAACTTCCAGGGCTGAATAATAAGCTATTCTATTGGAATTTCCAGTAACAAAGCTATCAAAAGTGAACTCAGGATTAAACTCTGATAGTTTCAAAGGCCGGTTTTTTATTATTGGACCATTTACTGCATTTTTCTGTTCTTTACTAATGGGTATTTCCTTGAAAACTACCTCTAGAGGCTTACCAGCGATATTATTTATAGTTTCTTTTATTATCGAACCAAACCTTTTCTCGACGGCCTCTTTAATAAATAGATTTCCCAATCCAACGATGACCTTTTTGTCGTCTAATTCTAAAATTTGAGCCGTCGAAAGCCAGTTATTCCAGGTATCTCTAGACATGTTGGAACGTAGTTTTTCTATTAGTTCGTGCTTTTCCATTATTTTCACCCCTTGGAATAAAAACCACTATATACTTTATCATAAGGGGGCAACTTAATCAAGAAAATTTTTGATTAAAAATCTGGTTAAACGCTATTTATGCTTGATATAGAACTTATCTTTTTTAGATCCCTCATTTTAAAGTGATTTAAGAACAAAATTGAGGAATTAAAATTGTTAAATCTTTGTTGTAAAAAATAGAAATGTATAATATACAAACGTATTAATTTTAGAATAATAAATAATGTTAATATTTAATTATGTTAATTTAAAATAACTTAATTTAAGCATAGATCTATCGATAACTATAAAAATGTTCAACGCTTAAATCCAATCTTATGATATTTTTTATTCCTTCTCTCGCTAGTTATGGTTTTTTTGTTACTTGACTCTCAAAGATATTAATTATATAATAGAGATAATTAAAATAATTTTAATTAAGTTACCAAATATCGCTTTATTTTTGAAATTTTTGTCAATAAAAGAATCTCTATGAAATTCTTTTCATGTTTTTGTAAAACTAGTTATGGTTTTAATAAGTAATCATCATAAGGTATTGTTGGAGAACGACTGTTTAAGTGTTACATATCAGCACATTTTACGAGGAGGGATTTTATGAAAAGGTATTTGGTGAGTTTATTTGTTGTGTTGGTTTTATTTGTTGGAGTTTGGGCACAATCTACCATTGTTGTTGGGACAACAGACAAGATTAGAACCCTAGATCCAGCTTTGTGTTATGACTACTTTTCTAGTAACATATTACAAAATGTTTTAGCTGGACCAGTAGACTACAAGGTTAATTCTACGGAAATTGTGCCCAATTTATTCGAAAGTTGGGAAGTATCTGAAGATGGATTAGAGTATCTTTTCCATGTAAAAAAAGGTGTTGTTTTCGAAGATGGTACCCCTATAGATGCATCTGTTTTTAAATTCTCCTTCGATAGGGTGATAAAACTTGGAGGAGATCCTGCGTTCTTACTCTCAGATATAGTTGAATCAACCGAAGTGGTCGATGATTATACCTTCAAAGTAACTCTTCAGTATCCTTTTTCAGCTTTTGTTTCAGTATTAGGTTATACCGTTGGATGGCCAGTTAATCCAAAGGTATTTCCCGCAGATCGTTTTTATGATGGAGCGCCTTCCGCTTCTGGTCCATACAAAGTCACCGAATGGATAAGGGACGTAAGAATTACATTGCAAGCAAATGACAAATATTTTGGTAAAAAACCAAAAACGGATAGAATCATCATTTTATTCTACGAAAACGCTGCAACGTTGAGATTGGCTTTGGAAACCGGTGAAATAGATATTGCTTACAGACATTTAGACCCAAGAGACATACAAGATTTAAAAAGTTCTAAAAGTGTTCAAGTTATTCAGGGGGAAAGTCCACAAATCAGATATTTAGTATTCAATACACAGAAAGAACCTTTCGACAATCCTTTGGTAAGACAAGCGATTTCCTTGGCTGTTGAAAGAGATGTAATCGTCGAAGAGGTATTTTTGAATATGGCATCACCCCTATACTCTCTAGTACCAATGGGAATGTGGAGTCATGAAGACGTCTTCCAAGAAGGAGATCTTGAGGCTGCAAAACAACTTCTGTATCAAGCCGGTTACGACGAAAAAAACAAACTAGTGATTGATCTTTGGTACAGTCCTACTCATTATGGGACAACAGAAGCAGATGTAGCCCAAGTTTTAATGGAATCCTTAGAAAAGACAGGAATTATCGATATCAACTTAGAATATGCGGAATGGGCAACCTACGTTGATTATTTTTTAAACGGAGTTATGGGTATGTTCTTATTGGGTTGGTATCCTGATTACATAGACCCTGATGACTATCTCTGGCCATTCTTAAGTGAAAGTGGAGGTAGATCGTTGGGTAGTTTTTATGTTAACCCAGTAACTGAAAGTTTGATGAGAGCAGCAAGAGTAGCGACTGACCAAGAAGTTAGATCTCAATTGTACAAATTGGTCCAACAAGATCTAGCTTTCAACGCACCATACGTTTCACTTTGGCAAGGTGTAGAAACGGTAGCTGCCCAAAATAATATCAAAGGAATTTTGTTAGAACCTTCTCAGGTCTTTAGGTATTATTTGCTTTACAAGGAATAATTTTCTTAAGAATTTTTTGAACGCTTGAAACTACAACAACTGCCCCGATTTATTTAAGAATCGGGGCAATTTTAAGAAAACCAACCTCAGAAAAGAAGGGTGATCTAAGTGTCTCTGAGAAATTATATTATTGTGAGAATCTTGTTGGCAATTCCCATGCTTTTTGTTCTTTTAGTAGTTATATTTTTCGTTATTAGGATAATTCCCGGAGATCCTGTTGCAGCAATGTTAGGTGGGAAAGCCTCTCAAGAAGTTATTGAAGCCAGAAGGGCAGAATTAGGACTTAACGATCCCATACTGGTTCAATTTTTTAAATATGTAGGGGGGCTATTCAAAGGTGACTTGGGAACTTCAACAATGACGGGAAGGCCCGTACTTGATGAGATATTAGAAAGATTTCCTGCCACACTTGAATTAACGATTTTTGCATTTATTATAGCTGTAGTTATAGGGATCTTTTGGGGATCAAAAGCCGCACAAAAAAGAGACAAACCCGTAGATATAATTGCCAGAGGATTTTCGATGCTCATGTATGCTGTACCGGTATTTTGGTTTGGTCTGATGATGCAATTCATTTTTGGAATGCAGTTGAAATGGTTACCCATTGCCGGGAGGATCGGAGCTACAGTTCAATTTGAAGAAATTACAGGTTTGTTTTTACTGGATTCTCTTTTAAGAGGGAACTGGGCATCTTTTCAGGCTGCCTTAAAACATTTATTGTTGCCTGGTATTACTCTTGGCCTAGTTATCTCGAGTATTTTTTTAAGAATGGTTAGAAATAATACAATTTTAACGTTAACCTCTGACTATGTTAAATCTGCTAAAGCAAGAGGGATACCTGAAAATAGAATACTGTACAGACATGCTTTAAGGAATGCGTTGGTTCCTATATTAACGGTCATGGGATTACAGCTTGCATTATTGATGGCTGGAGCTGTTTTAACAGAAACAACTTTTTCTTGGCCAGGGATTGGAAGTTATCTCATCATGAAAATCAGATACAGAGATTTTCCCGCTATTCAAGGAGCGATAGTCTTTTTCGCCATTTTCGTAATAATAATTAATATAATAGTAGAAATTATCAACGCTTTAATAGACCCAAGGGTAAGGTACTGAGGAGGGTATAAAATTGGAAGAAAATAAATTCATTTCATCGAAGATTGGAAAGAGCTTCTCCAGATTCTTTAGAGGTTCAAATGCTTGGCTTACCTTCATAGGTATGGTTATTTTGATTTTTTATATTTTCTTGGCTATTTTTTCCCCTCAAATAGCTCCTTACGACCCCACAGAAAGGGTTGGAAGATCTTTAACCCCTCCGAGTAATGAATTCTGGTTTGGAACAGACAACCTTGGTAGGGACGTATTTAGTAGGGTTGTTTATGGGGCCAGAATTGCCTTAACAATAGCTTTTGTTTCCGTAGCAATAGCTTCAGCAATTGGTATACCGTTAGGTTTATTATCAGGATTTGTGGGAGGAATATTCGATAGAATAATGACCATAGTTATGGATGCTATATATTCCTTTCCAGGTTTAATTCTCGCCATAGCGATAGCTGCATTTTTAGGGCCGGGTATTATGAATATCGCTATTTCCATAGCCGTTGTTTACATACCCACATACTTTAGGGTCATTAGAAATCAAGTATCTTCAGTAAAAAATGAACTTTATGTCGATGGAGCCAGAGCTATAGGTGCTTCGAACTTATCTATTTTGGGGAGGTATATACTTCCAAATGTACTTCCATCCGTTGTAGTTGTGCTTTCGATGAACCTAGCAGACGCCATAATGACAGAAGCTGGATTGAGCTTTTTAGGATTGGGAATAGCTCCTCCAACTCCCGATTGGGGTTTTGATTTGAGCAATGGTCAAAGATTTATTTTGAGTGGTGCTTGGTGGGCCTTGACATTTCCAGGTGTTGCTATAATGACTGTTACACTCGGATTTTCTATGTTCAGTGAAGGTCTAAACGAGATGCTGAATCCAACAATTAGGGAAAGAAGGTAGTAAGCGTGCTTGAAGTAAAAAATCTTAAAGTCTATTATAAAAGTGAAGATGGAATTATAAAAGCGGTTGACGATGTTAGTTTTAATGTAAAAGATGGGGAAACACTTGGACTAGTGGGAGAATCAGGCTGCGGGAAATCCACCTTGGGACAAGCTATAATGAAAATATTGCCTTTAAATGCACAATTGTATGGAGAAATTAAATTAAATGGTCAAAATATAACTACAATGAACGAAAAACAAATGAGAGAAATTCGTGGTAGAGATATAACCATGATCTTTCAAGATCCGATGACTTCCTTGAACCCAATTATGAAAGTCAAAGACCTTTTTGTTGAAATTGTGAAAGCTCATTTTCCTGATATATCCGAGCAAAAAGCAATAGAAATGGGAGGAAGTGTCTTAAAAGATGTGGGAATAGATCCTAGCAGGATGAACCAGTATACATTTCAATTCAGTGGTGGTATGAGGCAAAGGGTGATGATCGCCTTAGGGCTCGTTTTAAAACCGTCTTTTGTTATTTCTGATGAGCCAACGACTTCTTTGGATGTCATAGTTCAAGCTCAAATAATAGAGTTGATGAATAAATTAAGGGACGAATACCAAATGTCCATGTTGCTTATAACACATGACTTAGGTGTAGTTGCTCAACTTGCAGATAGGATTGGAGTCATGTATGCAGGTCATTTGGTGGAAATATCTTCAAAGGAAAATATTTATTACAATCCCAAACACCCATATACAAAAGCCCTTTTAGATTCAATCCCAAATACGGATATCAAAGATAAAGATTTAAAATATATTCCTGGAAGTCCTCCAGATTTGGGTAAACCTCCGAAAGGATGTCGATTCGCACCACGGTGTGAATACGCAATGGACATCTGTCACAAACAAGAACCTAAAAGTTTTTTAATTGAAGGATCTGAAGTTAAATGCTGGCTGTATGAAAAATCTCAAGATTTAAAAAATGTAAATGTAGGTGGTACTAATGACTGAAAATACAATCTTAAAAGTTGAAGGATTAAAAAAATATTTTCCTTTAAAAAGAACGGTTGGTGAAGTTTTGACTAGAACCTCTCCTAAATATGTAAGGGCGGTAGATGAAGTTAATTTTGAAGTAAAAAAAGGTGAAACTCTTGGTTTGGTTGGGGAATCAGGAAGCGGGAAAACCACAACAGGTAGGTTAATTACAAGATTAGAAGATCCCACTGAAGGAAAAATTTTATTCAAAGAACAAGACATCAGTACCCTAACAAAAAAGGAATTAAAACACATAAGAAAAGAGATTCAAATAATCTTTCAAGATCCACTTGCAGCCTTGAATCCTCATATGAGGATTGGTGAAGCTGTGATGCATCCTCTACAAATACACAATATGGGAAAGAACCGTTATGAAAGGCAGAAGCTTGTTATGGAAATGTTGGAAAGGGTACAGTTATCCCCTGCGAATGAGTATTATTATAGATATCCTCGTGATTTATCAGGTGGCCAAAGACAAAGGGTTGTAATAGCAAGGGCTTTGATCTTAAAACCTATCTTTATTGTAGCTGATGAAGCAGTTGCGATGCTAGATGTCTCAGTTAGGTCCCAATTGTTGCAACTGATGATCAACCTAAAGAAAGATTTTGATTTGACTTATCTTTTTATCACACACGATTTAGCTACAACCAAATATATTTGTGACAGGATTGCAGTAATGTACTTGGGTAAAATTGTAGAAGTTGGAAATTTTGAGCAAATATATACAAAACCCAAACATCCATACACTCAGGCTCTAATATCAGCGGTTCCTGAGCCTGATCCAAAGAGTCAGAAAAAAAGAATAATACCTCAAGGAGAAGTTCCCAATGCCGTTAACATTCCTACAGGTTGTAGGTTTCATCCTAGATGCTCATATGCAAAAGAAATTTGTAAAATTCAAGAACCCATTTTGAAAAATGTTGAAAATCAACAAGTTGCGTGTCATCTATATGATTCGGAATACGAAAAGAGTATTGTATAGACTTTATTTCCTTTTAAAGAAAAGGTTTATAGCTAATTTTAACTTTTTTGAACCTATAATATACGCTGATAAAAAATAAACGAGGGCACTAAGAGCAATCAGAAAAACAACTAGCACTCGAGTATCAAAAAATCCTTTACAAGACACAATAAATATAGACATTATAGCGCTTGCAATGAAAATTTTAAATATTTCTACCCAATCTTCACCAGTCAAACCTTTAATAATATTGAAACCCGTCATAAACATGCCAACAATACCGGAAATAGCAGTTGCAAATGCGATACCCACAACACCAAATTTAAAAGCCAACAAAACATCGAGAAATGCGTTCACTAAAAGCATTACAACTGCCACTAAAGAAGGATACCTTGTATTTAATTTAGAGTGATAAGTTCTAATAAAGATGGTATGTAAAGAATAAAATGGAAGCCCCAGAGAATAATATAACAAGGTTTTTGCTGTTATCAACGTATCTTCAAAGGTAAAGCTACCGTGTTGATATATCAAAGCGACGATCTCTTTGTTCAAAAATATTAAACCAAACATAGATGGAATTGCCAAGAATAAAGTCAGTTCTATACTGTCTCTCAAATTCTTATTGTATTCTTTTTCATCTTTTATACTTGAAGAATACGATAATTTAGGTAAAAGGGCGTTTGCAACACTGATGGCAAATATGCTTAAAGGAAGCTGATAAATTCTTAGGGCGTATTGAATAGTTGAAACACCACCCGTACCGGTCCATGTTGCGATATTGGTATCAACCAAGGTATTCAAGGAAGCCACAGCTACTCCTAATAATGCGGGACCAAACAAGTTCATTATACTTTTCAGATCTTTGAAATTAAAATCAAGTGTCATCCGGAAAAGAATCTTTCTTAAGATATAAAAAACTAACACAAACTGTAAAACTCCTCCCACTGTGAATCCTATAGTTGGTCCTAATATTCTTGGGGAAAAGTAAGAAGATAAAAAGATAAACACAATACTGCAAATGTTAGATAAAGCCGGAGCGAAAGCAGGTCCAAAATAAATATCGTTACTATTTAAAACACCTGTAGCTACTGCCCACAAGGAGATAAAAATTATAAATGGATATGTAATTTTCAACAAATAAGAGGTTAATTCCATCGTTGATTCAGATAAACCGGTTCCCAAGACTAAAACTATTTGGTCCGAAAAGATATATACAGGTATATATAATAAAACAGTCGTTATTAATACAAACCATATTGTGGTACTGAGAAACACCTGAGAATCTTTTCCTTGTTTTCTTGTAAATAAAGGAATAAAAGCTGAGGAGAGAGCTCCATCAGCGAAGATTTTCCGAAGAAAGAAAGGGAGGATAATGGCTACTAAATATGCATCATACTCTGCACTAATTCCAAAATAATGAGCAAAGGTAGCATCCCGTAAAAGACCTAAAAATCTACTTATAAGAGTTGCCAAAGAGAAAAGAAATGTATGCCTCAACAATTTCGACATCTAATTGCCCCCGATATTCTTTATTTTGTTCTATACAGTCTATCTCCTGCATCTCCCAAGCCAGGAACGATATACGCTTTTGAATTGAGTTTACTATCCAAAGCAGCGGTGTAAATAATCACATCTGGGTTTTCACTTATAACTACGTTAACTCCCTCGGGAGCTGCTATCAAGGACATAATAGTAATATTCTGCCCTCCCTGTTTTTTCACTTGCTTTATAGCGTGGTTCATAGAATGTCCTGTGGCAAGCATAGGATCGAGAATAAAGATTTGATGGTCTTCTGTCAAAGGTGGAAACTTCACATAATACTCTATTGCATTGAGAGTTTCTGGGTCTCTATACACTCCTAAAAAACCCACACTAGCATTTGGAACTAATGAAAGTACACCATCCAACATACCTAAACCCGCTCGTAATATAGGAACTATAGTAACTTTTTTGTCTTCAACAATCTCGCCCTTCGTCAGTGCAATTGGTGTTTCAACTTCAATCTCCATAGTTGGAAGATTTCTGGCTGCTTCATAAGTAAGAAGAAGAGTTATTTCATTTAAAAGTTCCCTGAATTCTTTAGGTCCTGTTTCTTTATTTCTCATTATAGAAAGTTTGTGTTTTATCAAAGGATGATCAACGACCTGAAGATTATCCATGTAGAAAATCGCACCTCCCGAGTTATTGTTAGAAATATCTATCTAAAGCTGGATTAAACGTGATTGTAAATATCATAAAAATCAACTCCTTCACGGTACATCATGACCTAATGCAGCTTCATAGATTTTAAACCATTGCTCCCTTATCATTTCTATGTTCAGAGCTTCAACGGCATTCTTGAGTCTTTCTAATCTACCGCTTCCTGAAATAGGGATTACTCCCACAGGATGGTTTAAGAGCCAAGCGTATACAACAGTATCAATCGAATCGATACCGAGTTCTTTGCCGACTTCTTTCAACGTTGTCAATATTCTTACCGACTTGTCGTTTGAGGCATCGAATAATTTCCCACCGGCCAAAGGTGACCATGCCATAGGATTGATATTTTTTCCTTTTAGAAAATAAATATTATCGTTTTCAAAATGTTCTAAGTTAAAAGGGGAGATTTCTATTTGATTGGTCACCAAAGGAAGATTCAATTTGGATTGTAAAGCTTCAAACTGATTGATGGTGAAGTTAGATACTCCGAAGAAACGAACTTTACCAGATTTGTGTAACTCTATGAAGGCTTCTGCAATTTCTTCTAGGTTCATGAAAGGATCTGGGCGGTGTATCAAGAGTAAATCGATATAGTCGGTATGAAGATTGCGAAGGGAATTATCTACAGATTTCAGTATATGGTCTTTGCTGGTATCGTAATAATGGATTCTTTTTGTTTCTTTGTTGGGAAGAACTATACCACACTTGGTTACAATCTGGATCTTATTTCTAAGAGAAGGATTTAATTTTAAGGCTTCTCCAAATAAGCTTTCACAAGTATAATTTCCATAAATATCAGCATGATCAAAAGTAGTTACTCCTAAGTCTATCGCTTTCAAAATAAATTCTTCTGTTTCTTTTGTGGAAAGATTCCAGTCTCTAAGTCTCATCATTCCTTGTACTATTTTTGATAAGTACAAACCACTATCAGAAACGTTTATTTGCATTATTTTCACCTCACAATTTAAAAGAATTTTCACACTTTTTGTTCGATTTATTATAACATATTTTGTTCTTAGCTGTTTTTTGAAATAAAAAAAATCAATAAACTTTTAATTTTTTGATATAATCATATGTATTACCTGAATCCGTGATATAAAAGATCAGAACAATCTCCAAACATTAATAACACAATGTTTCTAGAGCATTTAATCTTTCCCCCAATAGGTGATATAATAAAAATATAATAATATACAAAGGGTGAAAGATATACAAAGATTTATACTTGTTCAATCTAATGAAGAAATAATACCTATAGGAGGATTATCTCTTGTAGGTGCACTCTTGGATAAAACTGGTTTAAACGAAAGACTCAATAAAGTTCCTCTAAAGGATCTATCTAGTATGAGAATTAGTAATAGTGATATCATAAGAAGTTAGTTGGGTCTTTTATGCCAAGGTAAAAATGATTTTCAATATATAGAAGAATTTCGTGAAGACCCTTTTTTCGAAGTCTCACTGGGTTTAGATAAAGTACCATCATGTTCTCGGATAAGGTAGAGAATGAATTTAGCATCAGAGATATTTAAGCCCATTATTAAAGAAGAATCTGAAGGTCTTCTAAGAGCGATGGATATTAAATTAACTGCTTACGCAGATAACTATATTCCACTGGATATAGATGTATCCCCCTTGATAATACGGGTACCAAAAAAGAAGGAGTAAGTTATACCTACGTCTTATCGGGCAAAGCAGCCTAAAAGACCGGAATGCACCTATTCAGAAGAAAGTGCAGAGAAGGAGACTAAAATCCGTAATACGTGATATGATTTTAATGGCTGCAAAATTAGTAAAGCACGGTGGAAGATATTTTGTAAAGTTTGGTAAACGATGCAAATGGTTCCCGGTAATAAGAAATGTATGTGATTCTATTGTTCTTAAATGCTAGAAATATTGTTGATAAGGTCATAAAATAATAAATGAAAACATCAACAGTGTTCCTAGAACAGAGTGCGTAGGCGTAGTATGCCCTTTTTTAGGCTAATATTCCTCAGATAATTAGAAGTTCTGATATTATGATGTTTTTTGTTGTTTTCTATACAATTTAGAACAAAAGTCTTGCATATTTTATTCATGTTTTTGAAGATATTTTTGACTGAATTATAATTATCACGGATTCAGGTATAAACCAGGCTACGTGGTAAAATCTTTTGCTCTTCCTTATAGGCAAACTGCGAGTCAAAAGGGTAAAGACTCCTTTTCCTTAGATGGATGGGGAGTGTGGCAAAGGGAGCGCTATTAAAACGTTTTAGAGTTTCTAAAAACAGTATTATATTTAAAAAGGTGGTTTTTACTCTGATAAACGATATAAAAACAATCGAAAAATTACAACAAATAGAACTCTTCGTTTTAGATATAGACGGCACTTTTTATGTCAGTCAAAAGTTAGTTAACGGTGCATTAAAATTCTCAAGTCTTTTGAAAAAGCAAAATAAAAAACTTGTTTTCTTAACCAACAATTCAAACAAATCAAAGAAAGAGTACCTACAAGAGTTTGACGCTTTAAACTATCCTATAAAAGAAAACGAAATCTACACCGCAGGCATAACTGCTGCAGAGTACATAAAAGATAAGTTTGGCGCAAAAAGGATTTTTTTGGTGGCTACTCCCTCAATGATACAAGAATATGAAAGATTAGGCCATTCAATTGTTACAGATTCCCCTGAGATGGTGGTAGTTACCTTTGATAAAAGCTTAACCTATGATAAGTTGGCAAAAGCTTCCATATTTGTATCTAAAGGGGCGTTCTTTTTTGTTACCAATCCAGATTTGAACTGTCCAACAGAAGAAGGCCCTATACCTGATTCAGCTGCTATTGCAAGTGTAGTATCTAGAGCATGCAATAAAGAACCTGACGTTATCTTCGGGAAACCAGATCCGAAGATCTTAGAAATGATAATGAAAGATTATCAAGTAACGCCTGAAAAAACTTGTATAGTTGGAGACAGATTGTATACCGATATATTAATTGGAATAAACGCTGGTGCATTATCTACATTAGTATTAACCGGGGAAGCGAAATTAGAGGATCTAAAAGATTCTGCCATAAAGCCGGATCTTGTAGTTAACGATTTAGGACAACTTGCGGATCTCATCATGGGTGGAGAAAGCGGCTAAAGGCATAGTATTTTATCTTTCCTTAGATGGGTGCGGATGATTTTGCTGGGTTGTGCAAAAAGATTTTTTAAAATAAACTTCGATTTTGAACTTGGGGTTCTTAAGGGGTTTGTCCCATAACGCACGGGCGAAGGGGAGCTATCATGTGACTTTCTAAAGATTTTATTTTATAGAAATAACAGGAGGGGGAATTTTTATTAAAATCTATATTCCAGAAACTTATGAAATAATGCCTCAGAAAAAAATTTACCTACTCCGAGCCGGCTTCAATGGATCTAAATTCCAAATCAGCGAAAAATTAAAAGAAGAAATAAATAAAATATATGAGCTTGGTTTAGAATTAGCACAACCAAAAGCTGTATGTGAAACGTATAAAATAGACTCACTTCCTAAAGAACTGATCCCTAAATCTTTCGAGGGTGTTAACTCAATCACTTTTTTTGTATCCACCTTAGGATACGAAATAGACCATTATATATCAAACGCAAATACTCTCTCTTCCATGTTGATGGATGCTTGGGCTTCAGAAGCTATAGAGGCTTTCAACGAATCTATCGACAAAAAGTTGAGAAAAGATTTTGGTAAAGGTACCAGGAGATTTTCTCCTGGATATTCGGATATAGATGTAAGAAAAAATTGGGATATAGTCAATAATTTACTCAAAACTGAGGTAGTAGTTGTCAACAAAGATACCGGTATTATAACTCCAAGAAAAAGTACTGTATGTATGATAGGGTGGTACGATGAATAGAAAAGATTTCGAAGAATTATTAAGTAAAAAGATACTTATTTTAGACGGGGGATATGGAACTGAATTTATAAAAAGAGGATATAAAAATATCCCTGCTGAAATTTTAAACATCAGATATCCTGAGGTAGTATATGATTTACAAAGTGAATACGTAAAATCGGGAGCGGACATCCTTTTAACCAATACGTTCAGTGCGAATCGAAAAAAACTCAAAGAATTAAATTATGAAGAAACGTTCGACAAAGTTAATGTCAAAGCTGTTGAAATTGCTAAACAAGCATCGAAAGGCAAGGCTTTAGTCTTTGGAGATCTATCCTCTCTAGGAGAGTATCCAAAGCCTATGGGAATGCTTGAAATGGACGAAGCTATAGACGAGTATTATCAGCAGGCAAAAGTGTTGTTTGAAAATGGTGTAGACGGTTTTATCGTTGAAACCATGACAGATATAAAAGAGTTAAAAGCAGCTGTGTATGGAATAAGAAAAGTCACAGAAGATTTACCTTTAATAGCTCATATGACTTTTGAAGAAAACGGTCGTTCTGTTACAGGAACTTCTGTGGAAATCTTCGCTAATGCTTTCAACGATTTAGATGTGGATGTCTTAGGAATTAATTGCACTTTAGGTCCAGAGGATCTTTTAAAAGTTTTTGAACGTCTATCTCTTTCAACAAACAAGTTCTTATCAGTTGAACCAAACGCTGGTAAACCCATTTTCGATGGAAAAGATTTGGAATACAAGATGAAGCCTGAAATATTCGGAATGTTTGTGGAAGACTATTTAGATTTAGGAGTAAATATAATCGGAGGCTGTTGTGGCACCTCTCCAGAACATATAAAAGTAATTAGAAATATGGTAAAAAGAAGGCCAAAAAAAATAATAAAAGAAATACCTATCATGTACTCTTCAAGAACAATATTAAACAAATTACATCCGTTTAGTCTTATCGGAGAGAGAATAAATCCTGCCGGGAACAAAAAACTTCAAAATGAAATCGAAGAATTCAACTTCGAAAATGTAATAAAAAGAGCTAACAGTCAAAAAAACGCCAAAGCAAATGCGATAGACGTTAACTTGGGGATCGAAAAGATTTTGAATGAAGAGCATTTCAAGCAAGTTATCATAGAGCTAGACAAGCACTCTTCTCTTCCAATTTCTTTTGACATTCAAAATATTGGATTTTTAGAAACCGCTTTAAAAGAGTACCCAGGAAGACCATTAATCAATTCTTCTAAGTTAAGTAAAAAAGATTTGGACAGAAAACTAGAGTTGATTAAAAAATATGGCGGATTACTAATTGTATTAGCACTCGAGGAAGAAATCTTAGAATCTGCTGAAGAAAGACTACAACTAGTGTTAAGAAAATGGCCGTACATAGAAAGTAAAGGAATAACTAAAGATAGAATTATAGTTGATCCATTGGTGTTGTCCCTTGCTGCCAATAATGATCCAAATATTACCCTGGAGACAGTAAAATTACTTTCACAAAATGGGTTCAATACCACTATGGGTCTTTCGAATCTTAGTTTCGGCTTACCAAACAGAAATTATATAAATGCAGCTTTTCTTTCAAGGGCAAAAGGTAAAGGCTTGACTTCAGCCATCTTAAATCCCGAAGATGAGTTCCTTATGAACACGTTGAATGGTAACCTATTGTTGGATAAAAATATTGTAATACCAAGTAAGGTTGAAAAACAAGATGAATTAACCGAGAAAATTTTACAAGGTGAAGAAGGTGAAGTAAAAGGAATCATTGAAAATCAGTTAAAAGAAAAAAGTCCATTGGAAGTTAGCCAAGATGTGCTTGGTAAAGCAATGGAAAAGATTGGAGACCTCTACGCACAAGGGAATATATATCTCCCAGAGTTGTTGTTAGCTGCTGAAACTGTCAAACCCATTTTTGATTACTTAAACAATTTGATTCCTGAATCTCAAAACGATAAAAAAGCTAAAGTCGTACTAGCCACGGTAGAAGGGGATATACACGATATTGGTAAAAATATAGTAGCAGCGGTATTAAGAAGCGCTAACTTCAGAATTATAGATCTTGGCAAAGATGTGGAAACTTCTTTAATAATCGATGCTGTGAAAAAAGAAAAGCCCAATATTTTAGGATTATCAGCTATGATGACAACTACCGTGGGAAAGATAGAAGAGGTGGTAAATGAACTAAAAAAATTAAGTATTAAGGTGAAAGTTATTGCCGGCGGTGCCTCGATGAACAGAAAACTTGCTGAAACCTTTGGCTGCGATGCCTACGCTAAAGATGCAAGCGAAGGGCTCAAGATATGTAAAAGCTGGGTCAATCTGAATTCATAATCGTGCATCTTTCGATTTTTATATATCAAAAATGTTAATAAAAAGAAAATGTTTTGTATCGTTAAAATATGATAAAATTTATCGATTTTCTTAAGATACTTGTAAATAAAAGGTTTCGAGCGAATATAACGAAATTTTTTTCAAATTTTGATAAATGGAGATTTCAGTGTATAATCGCAAATAAATACTTCTAATCATAAATATTTACCAATAATTAGAAATAATGAAACATTTTTCAATTTAAGCTAATTAATGAAAATAATATCTTAATAGGCGGAAGCGTTTGCTGCAGTATGCAAACTAAGTTTTTAAATGATTTTGGCCTTTAATTTGAGGTTTTTAAGGGGTTTACCCTTTTGCAGTCTTGTGCAAAAAGCTTTTTTATAATAATCTTTGATTTTGAATTTGGGGATCTTAAGGGGTTCACCCTTTTGCAGTCTTGTGCAAAAAGCTTTTTTATAATAAACTTCGATTTTGAATTTGGGGATCTTAAGGGGTTTACCCTTTTGCAGTCTTGTGCAAAAAGCTTTTTTATAATAATCTTTGATTTTGAATTTGGGGATCTTAAGGGGTTTACCCTTTTGCAGTCTTGTGCAAAAAGCTTTTTTATAATAATCTTTGATTTTGAATTTGGGGATCTTAAGGGGATTACCCCTTAACGTTCGGGTGAAGGGCTGCTAAATCAAGTTTTTGAGTTACTAATGACATCAAAAATTCTACTTTATTGGGAGGGGAAAAAATTTATGACAAAAGAGGAATTATTGGAACAGATAGAAAGTCAAGGTATAAAGTATATTAGACTCCAGATTACAGATATCAACGGTGCTTTGAAAAACGTCGAAATTCCATCTACAGAGTTAGAATCTTCCTTGACTAATGGGACTATGTTTGATGGTTCATCGATTGAAGGGCTTGTTAGAATCAATGAATCCGATATGTTGCTTAAACCGGATATAGACACCTTTACAGTTTTACCATGGACCGTTGAAAGGGAAAAAGTAGGTAGGTTTATTTGTGATATTTATACTTCTGATGATAAGCATTTTCCGGGAGATCCAAGGTATGTGTTGAAGAAAGTCATGAATGAGATGAAAGAGTACGGCTATATCCCATATGCTGGTCCGGAACCAGAATTTTTTATTCTTCCAAGGGATGAGAAAACGAGGCAGCCAGTATTATCTCCTCTTGATAAAGGAGGCTATTTTGATTTACTTCCCATAGATTTAGGGGAAAGGGTTAGAAAAAACATGGTGGAAACTCTACAAAGTATGGGTATTCGAGTGGAGGCTGCTCACCACGAAGTAGCGAATTCTCAACATGAGATTGATTTCAGGTACGACAACGCCCTAAAAACGGCTGACAATATTCAAACTTTTAAATTGGTTGTAAGGACGATAGCTCTATTGAATGGATTGTGGGCAACGTTTATGCCTAAGCCATTTTTTGGTATGAATGGTTCAGGGATGCATACCCACTTGAGTATCTTTAAAGACGGAAAGAATATCTTTTACGATCCTAACGGTACTTATCAGTTAAGTAATGAGCTTAGATGGTTTATTGGAGGAGTTTTTAAACATATTGATACGATAACCGTTTTGGCAAATCCAACGATAAACTCATATAAAAGGTTAGTTCCCGGATACGAAGCCCCTGTTAACATCGCATGGTCCGTATCAAACAGAAGTGCTTTAGTGAGGATACCGATGTCGAGAGGTGAAGGAACTAGGTTAGAACTGAGATCTCCAGATCCAACAGCAAATCCTTATTTACTGTTAGCAAGTGTATTTTCATCTGGTTTAGAAGGTATAAAAAACAAGATAGAACCTCCTCAACCTGTTGATGGAAATATTTACGAAATGGACTACAAAGAAAAGAACGAAAAAAATATTAGATATTTACCTGGTTCACTCCAAGAATCCTTGGAAGCTCTGAAAAAAGATGAATTTATGAAAGAAGTCTTGGGAAAACATATATTTGAAAAATTTATAGAATTAAAAGAAAAGGAGATTGAAGAGTTTAAGATAGCGGTAACAGATTGGGAGATTAGTAAGTACATAAACCAATTTTGATAAACCTTTAATATCTATTATTATTATTATTTTCTTTTTTTGTACATAAAACCGGGGTTCCAAAAAGTATTATACAGAAACACGCTGTATTGGGGCAGTCTCCAATATGTGAGGGAGGGTTAAAATGAATAATGGACTTTACGATCCAAAGTTTGAGCATGATGCTTGTGGAGTTGGATTAGTTGCAAGTACAAAAGGAATAAAGTCACATGAAATAGTTGACAAATCGTTGACCGTTTTAAAAAATATGGCTCATCGTGGCGCACGAGGTAGAGAAGAAAACGATGGGGACGGAGCAGGGGTACTGCTGCAGCTTCCCCATGATTTTTTAATAAACGTATCAAAACGCTTAGGACTCACGCTTCCAAATCAAAGTGAATATGCCGTGGGTATGATTTTCTGCTTCCAGGATAAAACACTTATAAATATCTTCAAACAACAATTTGAAAAAATAGTCACCAATCAAGGCCAAAAGGTGATAGGTTGGAGGGATGTACCTATCAACAAAGCATTTGTTGGCCCAACTGCATTAAAAAGTATGCCATCTTTTCTACAAGTTTTTATCGCTAAGAATCCTACCTTGAAATCTGAAATAGAATTTGAACGAAAATTGTACCTAATTAGGAAAAAAAGTGAAAAAGAGATAAAAATACCGTACACAGCTGAAAATAAAACCTTTTATATAGCCAGTTTATCTTCTAAAACAATTGTTTATAAAGGGATGTTAACAGCGGAACAATTAAAGTACTTTTTCCCTGATTTGACTGATCCTCTTTTCAAATCGGCTTTTTCTATTGTACACTCAAGATTCAGCACGAACACATTTCCCAGTTGGGAACGAGCTCACCCCTATAGGTATATGGTTCACAACGGAGAGATAAACACTATAATTGGTAACGTTAATTGGATGAGGGCAAGGCAATCCAAGGTAAACACTGATATCTTTGAAGAAAACATCAACGATATTTTTCCCATAATCGATGAGGATGGTAGTGATTCAGCAATGTTTGACAACAATTTAGAATTCCTTTATTTATCTGGTAGATCGTTACCACATTCGATAATGATGATGATACCAGAACCTTGGGAAAACAATCAAACAATGGATGCAGAAAAGAAAGCTTTTTATGAATTTCATAGTTGCTTAATGGAACCTTGGGATGGTCCTGCGGCGATTATTTTTACCGATGGTACCAAAGTAGGTGCAACACTGGACAGAAACGGATTAAGGCCATTAAGATACTACATAACGAATGATGAATTGGTACTTGCTTCAGAAGCTGGGGTCCTTGAAATACCTCCTCAAAAGATTTCAACTAAGGGAAGGATCACGCCAGGGAATATGTTGTTGCTGGATATTGACACAGGTCGAATTCTAAATGACGAAGAGATAAAACGACCGATAATTTCAGAAAAGCCCTATTTTTCATGGGTAAAAGAGAACATTGTGAATCTTGAAGATCTTCCTGAGCATCCAAAAAAGGGAAATACAGAAATTGATAATGTATCTTTAAATACAAAACAAAAATGTTTTGGTTACACATTTGAAGACATTGAAATGATCATAGAACCTATGGTTATAGATGCTTCTGACCCCGTCGGGGCTATGGGGGATGACACACCTTTGGCCGTTTTATCTGAACGTCCAAAGTTGTTGTATGAATATTTTAAACAGCTTTTCGCTCAAGTAACCAATCCTCCAATAGATGCGATAAGAGAAAAAATTGTCACCTCTACCCATCTTTACATAGGTTCTGAAGGTAATCTTATTGATCCATCATCCATCAGTTGTAGGCAAATTAAGATCAAAAACCCTATTCTTACCAATGATGAAATGGAAAAGATAAAAAATATTGACTTAGAAGGTTTTAAAGCTGTTACCTTACCCATCTTATACAAGGTAAAAGATGGAGAAGAAGGATTAAAAAAGGCGATTACAAACCTCTTTCAAAAAGCAGATTCTGCCATAAACGATGGTGCTAACATATTGATATTGACAGATAAAGGAATTAACCAAAATTATGCGCCAATTCCAGCTTTATTGGCTGTATCGGGTCTTCATCACCATTTGGTTAGAAGAGAAAATAGAACAGAGATTGGAATAATTTTGGAATCTGCAGAACCAAGAGAAGCACACCATTTTTGTACGCTCCTAAGTTATGGAGCTTCTGCTATCAATCCATATCTCACCTATGAAAGTATTGAAAGTTTAGTTAACAAAGGATACATTAAAGGGTTGAAATATGAAGAAGCCGTTCAAAGGTATAAAGATGCAGCCTTGAGAGGTATTCAAAAAGTATTATCAAAGCTTGGGATCTCAACCCTTCAAGGCTATCAAGGTGCTCAAACCTTCGAAATAGTAGGGATAAAAAAGTCTATCGTAAAGCAATTTTTTACGGGAACCACTTCACAAATAGAAGGAATAGGTATAAAAGAAATAGCTCAAGAAGTTTCTAAACGCCATTCAAATGCATTTAATCAGGTTAATAAAGGATCGGAGCTTGAGTCAGAAGGCCTTATAAAATGGAGGGCAAAAGGTGAGTATCACTTGTATAACCCTAAATCCATCTATTATTTACAAAATGCTGTTAAAAACAACGATTATGAGCTTTTCAAAAAGTTTTCACAATCTATAGTCGACGAAGATGCCAAATTATACAGTTTGAGAAGTCTTTTTGAGTTAAATTTCGATAAAACGAAAGCAATTCCCATTGACGAAGTAGAACCTGTGGAATCGATTGTTAAAAGGTTCAAAGCAGGAGCTATGTCTTTCGGGTCAATAAGTCAAGAAGCCCACGAGGCCATAGCAATAGCTATGAATCGAATAGGTGCAAAGAGTAACACAGGTGAAGGTGGAGAGGATTCAAACCGTTTCGCAAAAGAACAAAATGGGGATTCAAAGAATAGTTCAATAAAGCAGGTGGCTTCTGGAAGATTTGGAGTCACGATCAACTACTTAAGCAACGCTCAAGAGATCCAAATAAAGATAGCCCAAGGTGCAAAACCTGGAGAAGGTGGAGAGCTACCTGGGAAAAAGGTCTATCCATGGGTGGCAAAGGTAAGGAACTCTATTCCAGGAGTTACTCTTATTTCACCACCTCCACATCACGATATCTACTCGATAGAAGATTTGGCTGAATTGATATACGACCTAAAAAACGCTAATAGAAACGCTCGAATAAACGTAAAATTGGTTTCAAAATCTGGTGTAGGTACTATAGCAGCGGGTGTAGCAAAAGCTGGAGCGGATGTAATATTGATAAGCGGTTTTGATGGCGGTACAGGGGCTTCACCACGTACTAGTATAAGGCATGCGGGTATGCCATGGGAGTTAGGATTGGCTGAAACTCATCAAAACTTGGTGATGAACAAGTTGAGAGACAGGGTTACTTTGGAAACGGATGGTAAGTTGCTAACTGGAAAAGACATAGTGATTGCAGCACTTTTAGGCGCAGAAGAGTTTGGGTTTGCCACAATTGTGTTAGTTGCCTTAGGTTGTGTCATGATGAGAGTTTGCAATTTGGATACATGTCCTGTGGGAATTGCGACACAAAACCCTGAACTGAGAAAAAATTTCAAAGGCGATCCTCAATACGTTGTCAATCTCATGTACTTTCTCGCATCTGAAGTAAGAGAATATATGGCTAAGTTAGGATTCAGAGCGGTTAGTGAAATGGTTGGACGCGTTGATAAATTAAGACAAAAAGAAATAAAAAATCATTGGAAAACACATAGTATTGATCTTTCAAAATTATTATACAAACCAGAAATAAAAAATTACTCATTCAGCCAATATCCTAAACCAATAAACAACGGTTTATCAGATACCTTGGACATAACTAAATTACTTCCCATTTGCCAGAATGCGCTAGAATACGGAGAAAAGATTGAGGCCACTGTAGATATAAAAAATGTGAATAGAACCGTTGGAACAATTTTGGGAAGTGAAATAATTAAAAGATATGGTGAGGAAGGTTTGCCTGAAGATACAATAGAAATACATTTCAAAGGATCAGCTGGCCAAAGTTTTGGAGCCTTCATACCCAAGGGGGAAACGTTGATATTAGAAGGTGATTCAAACGATTACATAGCGAAAGGTTTATCGGGCGGAAAAATTATAGTATACCCCCCCAAGGATTCTCGATTCTATGCGGAAGAAAATGTAATTGTTGGTAACGTTGCATTGTATGGAGCAACAAGCGGAGAAACATACATCAGTGGTTTAGCAGGTGAACGTTTCGCGGTCAGAAACAGTGGGGCTACTGCTGTTGTCGAAGGTGTTGGCGAACATGGATGTGAATATATGACAGGTGGGAAGGTTGTTATACTTGCTAAAACGGGTAGAAACTTCGCCGCAGGTATGTCAGGTGGAATAGCCTACGTACATGACAAAGACAATAGCTTTGAATCCAAATGTAACAAAGATACCGTTTTGTTGGAAAAGATTGAAGATGAGAACGAAGAGAACGAAGTGAAACAGTTGATAAAAAAGCATTACAAGTACACGAGTAGTAAGGTGGCTAAAAACATTTTGGACAACTGGGGAAAAGCTAAGGAAAGATTCGTTAAGGTTATACCCAAAGATTACAAGAGAATGATGAAGGCTGTAAATAGAGTACATATCGATGGGATTACCGGAGAAGAAGCTCTTATGAAGGCATTTAAAGATAATTACAAGCAACAATCTTTGGTTCAAACGCATTGAACATTCGCAATTTGTAAAGGAGGTCACTATATGGGCGACCCTCAAGGATTTCTAAAGTATGAGAGAAAAACCCCTGAAGAAAGATCCTCAAAGATAAGAATAAATGATTGGGAAGAATTATATATAGAAATGGAAAAAGATGAACTCCGAATGCAAGCAGCAAGATGTATGAACTGTGGCACGCCGTTTTGCCATTCTGGCATATTGATAAATCATATGGTCTCGGGGTGCCCTTTGAATAATTTGATTCCAGAATGGAACGATTTAGTATATAGAAACCTTTGGAGAGAAGCTTACGAAAGGTTGATCGAAACAAATAGTTTCCCAGAATTCACAGGGAGGGTCTGTCCGGCTCCATGCGAAAAAGCTTGTGTAAACAATTTGGTAAAGGATCCGGTTTCCATTAAAAGTATTGAATATTATATTATAGAAGAAGCATTCAAAAATGGTTGGGTAGAAGTGGATAAACCATCTTACTCTACTGGTAAAAAGGTGGCTGTTGTAGGTTCTGGACCGGCAGGGTTATCATGTGCTTGGGAGTTAAACAGATATGGTCATGAAGTTACCGTTTTTGAAAAGAATGATTACCCTGGGGGTTTATTGACTTACGGCATACCAAATATGAAATTGGACAAAAAGATTGTAAAAAGACGTATAGAATTGATGGGAAAATCAGGTATACAATTCAAGACTAATGTGGACGTTGGTAAAGATTACCCAGCTCAAAAGCTAAAAGAAGAGTTTGATGCCGTTGTATTATGTGGAGGTACCGCTAAAGCGAGAGATCTAAATGTGGAGGGAAGAAACCTAAACGGGATATACTTTGCCACAGAATTTTTGAAGAGTGCGAACGAGAGAATACTGTCTCAACTTTTAAAAAGTGAAAAAGATATTGAGGAGATCTCTGCCAAGGGTAAGAGTGTTATCGTAATCGGAGGAGGCGATACAGGAACGGATTGTGTGGGCGTTAGTTTAAGACAGGGTTGTAAAAGCGTGGTACAGTTTGAAATTATGGACAAACCTCCACTTTTAAGGGGGCAAAACAATCCTTGGCCAGAATGGCCCAAAGTTTTAACTGTTGATTATGCTCAGGAGGAATATGCAGAACTATTCGGTAAAGATCCGAGATTGTATAACATTTCAACTAAAAGATTTGTTGGAGATACAAAAGGTAATGTTAAAGAGGTCCATACCGTTGAAGTAGAATGGGAACAGGATAAAACAGGGAAATTGTTTCCAAGAAAAATAGACGGAACAGAAAAGGTATGGAAAGCAGATTTAGTTCTGTTAGCCTTGGGATTCTTAGGCCCTGAAAAGTATTTAATTGAGCAGCTAAATGTAGAAATAGATAAAAGATCAAACGTTAAAACGGAAGAAGGAAAATATTCGACAAATGTAGAAGGGATTTTTTCAGCTGGAGATATGAGAAGGGGACAAAGTTTGGTAGTATGGGCAATAAATGAAGCGAAACAAGCGGCAAAAGAGTGTAATGAATACTTAATTTCTTCCAATAATAACAATAATAAACAGCGTCGGCTCAAAACGCTGTAGTATTGTTGTTATAAAGCCGACGCAGAAAAATTAATGCGTCGGTTTTTTTATTTTGTAATGGGAGGTGAAAAAAGTCTACGTTAAGTACCATATTCTGGGGTTTGTAAAAAATAAAAAAAGGAGTGTGAGGGTATTATGAAAAGAGCTTGGAAGGGTTTGTTGATGTTGTCCGTTGCCTTTATTTTTCCAACCGTCTTACTTGCAGATAGTTTTACTATGGAGGACGTGGTACGCTCCATCGATACTATGTGGACTTTACTCGCAGCGTTTTTAGTGTTTTTTATGCAAGCTGGATTTGCGCTCGTGGAAGCAGGGTTTACAAGATCAAAGAACACGGTAAACATCATCATGAAAAACTTTACGGATTTTTTAGTGGGCTCAATACTTTACTGGCTAGTAGGATTTACTATTATGTTTGGGCTTGGGAATGCTTTCATAGGTTGGCAAGGAAGTTTTGAATATCTGGGATTAAACATTCCGCTTAACGCTTTTTTAATATTCCAGACGGTATTTGCTGCAACCGCTGCAACTATAGTATCGGGAACAATGGCGGAAAGAACTAAATTCACAGGTTATCTGATCTACAGTGTTTTCATCAGTGCATTTATATATCCCATAGTTGGTCATTGGATATGGGGTGGAGGTTGGTTATCAGATATGGTTGATTTTGCAGGTTCCACAGTTGTCCATTCCGTAGGC
Organism: Petrotoga sibirica DSM 13575; assembly: GCF_002924625.1. Lineage (GTDB taxonomy): Bacteria > Thermotogota > Thermotogae > Petrotogales > Petrotogaceae > Petrotoga > Petrotoga sibirica. The sequence goes on from NZ_JAHC01000033.1 coordinate 48,781, forward strand.
GGATGGGCTGCACTGATGGGAACAATGGTTTTAGGGCCAAGAACCGGTAAATACAGATCAGATGGAACGCCGAATAAGATTCCAGGACATAGCTTAGTTTTAGCTGCTTTAGGGGTTTTCATACTATGGTTTGGATGGTTTGGTTTTAACCCGGGAAGTACCATTTCAGGTTTAAATCTCAAAATCGCTGATATAGCGATGACTACAAATTTAGCTGCCGCATCAGGAGGGTTGGGGGCGTTGACGATAGGTTGGTTTATTTACAAAAAACCGGACGTCAACTCTACCCTAAATGGTGTTTTAGCTGGATTGGTTGGGATCACCGCCGGCACCGCCAGTGTTACTAACGTGGGAGCTGCTATAATAGGTGCTTTATCCGGTAGTTTAGTTGTTCTAGCTATAGAATTTTTCGACAAAATACATATCGATGATCCCGTTGGAGCGATCTCTGTTCATGGAGTTGGCGGAGCATTCGGTACATTAATGGTTGGAATATTTGCTGTGGACGGTGGATTGCTCTACGGTGGAGGAGTAAACCTGTTTTTAACCCAGCTTAAAGGGGTGTTAGCTGTTGCAGGTTGGACCCTTGCAACTACTTACATCCTTTTTAAAAGTATCGATTTAACAATAGGTTTAAGGATTGATTCTACTAGTGAAATAGAGGGCTTAGATTTTGTAGAGCATGGATCTGTCAGTTATCCTGATTTAACTCCGCTTAAAGGTCGAAGCGTGAGAGTAAAAATTGATGAGGAGGGTGAATAATATGGGATACAAAAAAATTGAATGCTTTATCAGGCCAGAAAAATTTGAGGAAGTCATTGTAGGATTAGAAAAAGTAGGTATCGAGGGCATTAATGTTGATAAGATCTATGGATATGGTAGTCAAAAAGGTGAGGAAAAAGAGGTAGAAAATTACAAACAGAAAAAAGAATATGAAGTAAAATTCAAGGAAAAGGTCAAGTTAGAAATAGTTACCGAAGAGAGTAAAGTCGAAAAAATTATAGAAACTATAAAAACACACGCGCAAACAGGTAAGATAGGTGATGGAAAGATTTATATTACACCGGTAGAAGAAAGTATAAAAATACGAACCACTTAAATAAAAATGCGCCCTGTGGGCGCATTTGTTTCGTTGGACCAATCAATACGAATTATTACTCTTCATTGAAATTTTTGAATATTTTTTAAATTATTTATCAGATCTTGAGTAATATAAGGGTTGCAGTAAAGAGCGTCCGACTGAAAAATATTTACATTTTTTCCATCGATATCTACAATTTCACCGCCGGCTTCTTTTAATATTAAATGTCCCGCTGCTACATCCCACGGATGAGATCTTATAGATATGAAGGCATCCAAAAAACCCGACGCCACATAAGCGATCTGCAAGGCGGCGGTACCAAACAGTCTAATCCTCATAACTTTTTCTTCCAATGCTTTAAAATATTTATATGTTTTCCCTCTCTCATTTCCAAGGGAAATCATAGCATCTTCAAAATTTTTAGCCCAGTGAGGTCTCAATCTTTTATCATTTAAATAAGCGCCATTGTTTTTTGTGGCTGAGTAAAAAAGGTTCATGAAAGGTGAATAGATAATCCCTATTGTTGGTTCTTGATGTTCAACATAGGCAACCGAGATACAATGTTCTGGTAATCCCCTTGAAAAATTAACCGTACCGTCTATAGGGTCTATAACCCAATATTCGTTTTTATCAGGAGTTTTAGTTAACCCTGATTCTTCTGCTAAAAATGATGAATTTGGGAAGCTTTTATTTATCTCTTGTATTAGGTATTCCTGTATTTGATAATCCACATCGGTTACAAGATCGGTTCGAGATTTTTTTGAATTAACATGAAAATTCTCGGTACTCCACATTTTTAATTTTTCACCGGCATCAGAGACTATCCTTTTTATTTCAATGAAATCATTTTTTGTCAACTAACTTTCCTCCTAAAAAGATTTTGACTACCTTTAGAAACTTTGTATATAGCGCCCTTTCACCCCGCTCCCCACCCTACAATTTGTTCCTCGAAGCGATTTTAACTTATTTTCCAAAAATATTCATGGGGTTGCAAAGTGATATTATCTAATGATTTGCTTTCAGCGGTCAAGTTGTTATAGATAACAATACTTTTATTTCCTTTTTTTCTTGTAACTTTAAATACACCATCTATATTTTCATACGTAGATTTTTCTGAAAACAGATCTTCGTTGGCTTGTTTCAAATCAAGCATCTTTTTTATTCCATGAAAAATCTTATAACTATCGCTCTCTTGGTTGTTCAGAGCTTCTTTTCTTTTCTCTTCATCGAAAGGTCCCCTGTTGAAAAATCTTGAATCTTTGTAGCCTATTTTTTCAGTCATTTTTTTATAAAATTCTTCGTTATTTTCCATTCCTATTTCATCACCATAATAATTTATCGGTGTTCCATCCAAAGAAAACAAAATTGAATAAGCTAAAAGCACTTTTTTATAATCCTTACCCATTTGGTTGTACAATCTTCCTGCGATGCCTTCTCCTTCTCTAAAGTTCCATCTTTCATCGAGCAGATAATATTTCAACATCTTTGCCCTTTCTTCTGGGTCGACGAATTCTAAGGTTAATTCATCATGACATCTTAGAAAAACGAACCATTGACAATCTTCAGGAATGGACGGAGTAATTTTTTCAGAAAGGGTATCTATTATATAGTTTGGATTACCTTCAGCTATGGCTAAAAAAATTTTTGGCATAACCGGAAAATGGTACGCAACTTGGCATTCGTCAGAATTACCAAAGTATGCAACAACGTCTTTAGGAGGTTGATTAGCTTCTGCGATCAATGCTGTTCCTTCTTTTAGGTAATCCAAAGCTGCTCTGAAGATTTTTAAAATCCAGTGAGTTTGAATTAAATTTTCACAGTTAGTACCTTCTTCTTTCCATAAAAATGGTGCTGCATCCATCCGAAAACCGTCAACACCATGTTCTTTCCAGAAGGTGAAAATTTTGATCATCTCTATCAGCACGTCAGGATTTCTGTAGTTTAAATCCGGTTGTATTTCGTAAAATCTATGAAAATAATAGTCACTTGTTTCAGGGTTGTAAGTCCAGTTGCTGTTTACCATTCCTTTAAAAAGCAGTCGGGCTTGAGAGTATTTTTTATCGGTGTCACTCCATATATAATAATCTCTATACTTAGAATCTTTTGATCTTTTAGCCTCTTGAAACCATGGATGTTCATCAGAAGTATGGTTTATTGCAACATCAAAAAGGATCTTTATGCCTTTTTCGTGGGCAAGATTAATGAACTCAAAAAAACTTTCATTACCGCCTAATTCATCTCGAACATTGTAAAAATCAGAAATATCGAATCCTTGGTCTTTCATTGGAGACTGTAAAATAGGAAGAAGCCATAAGATAGTTACACCTAAATTACTCAAATAATCTAATTTTTCTTTCATTTTGTCAAAATCACCAGCGAACAGATCCACATAAGTAGAATAGACCAAACCTTTTTTATACCAAAATTTATCTTTTGGTATATAGGCGAAAGAATCTTTTTTTGATTTTAAAAAGTCTAAGAGCGTTTCCAATTTATTGTTATCAGGATACAGTTTGTTCCAAAGTTCTGTTATTATCTTTATTTTATCGTCCATTATTCTTACCTCCAAGATAATTATCTATCATTTTGGTATTTGTATATTGCTATAATCACCTATAACTAATTTTAGTGAATATGGTTTCCTTTCTGTTGAATAAATCTTTGAATTTTCTCCTATAATAGACGATTCTATCCTTATATACACATTTGAAATATTTGCATAACTTAAGATTATACTATTTTCAATCTCTGAAGAGTTTATATAAGCACTGTCACCTATGCTTGTGTATGGCCCTATGTACGCATTACTTATTGTAACGTCTTCTCCGATTATTACAGGTCCTCTGATAATAGAATTCATTATCTTCGTATTTTTCCCCATATGTACCATTCCTTGAACTGAGGAATCTGATCTTATTTCTCCTTCTATTTTTCGTTCTTTTAAAGTACTAAGAATCGTTCTATTTGCCTCGATCAAATCTTCAGGTTTTCCTGTATCTTTCCACCAACCCTCAACAATGTGAGCTCCAACGTTTTTTGAATTATCTATTAACCATTGGATAGCATCGGTGATTTCAAGTTCCCCTCTCCACGAAGGTTGAATATTTTGAATTGCCTCAAAAACCTTCGGAGTGAATATGTAAACCCCAATTATTGCGAGATTCGATGGAGCATCTTTTGGTTTTTCGACAACCTTTGTTACTTTAGAATCTTCCATCACCGCTATTCCAAATTGTGAAGGGTTATCAACGGAAGTCAAAAGTATAAAAGATTCATAATTTCCTTGTTTAAACTGGTCTATAAAATTCTTAAGATCAAAGTTTATCAGGTTATCCCCTAGGTACATTATAAAGTCATCATTGCCAAGGAATTCTTTTGAAACCTTTACCGCATGAGCCAAACCTTTTGGGTGCTCTTGTATAATATACGATAATTTTATACCTAATTGACTTCCGTCACCTAAGACTTTTTTAAAGTCTTCTATATTTTCTGAATTTACTACCAAACCAATCTCTGTAACCCCAGCGTCCCTTATTTTTTCTAAGCTATACATAATGGTTGGTTTGTTAGCTATCGGTATCAATGGTTTAGCGTTTGTGAAGGTTAGTGGTCGAAGTCTTGTTCCTTTCCCTGCACAGAGTATTAATGCTTTCATAGCTTTTTGCCTCCTTGTTTGATTGTTGTAGTTGTTAGCGTCCCTTCGCTAATCTTTGAAATATTTGAATCTGGAATGTAATCTTTTATTATCTCAATAGCACTGTTGTAATCATTATTTTTTATCATAATATTTATTTGGTCTATCAATTCATTTAGTTTCTCTTTATTTATTTCGTGATTGTTGGATTTTGAAATAAAGATTCGTTTGTTTCTCGTTTTCTCGTAATCTTCATCTTCCAAGAATATTTCTTCGTATAATTTCTCACCAGGCCTGATGCCTGTGTAAACTATTTTGATATCTTGATCAGGGATGTACCCGGAAAGTCTGATCAAGTCCCTTGCTAAGCGATCAATATTGACAGGTTCACCCATTTCTAAAACAAATATTTCAGCCTTTTGAGCAAACTGTCCACATTGTAATACTAAAGAGACAGCTTCAGGAATAGTCATGAAATACCTTTTCATATTTGGATGTGTGACCGTAACGGGACCACCCTTTTGTATCTGTTCTTTGAAAATTGGAATCACACTACCTCTACTTCCTAAAACGTTTCCGAACCTTACAATTCCATACTTTGTTTGATAAAAGTTGGACAATGTCTTTACTATAATTTCCCCAAGTCTCTTTGAAGCACCCATTATGGATGTTGGTTTGATGGCTTTATCCGTGGAGATAAATACAAATCTTTCTGCATTATATTCTCCAGAGAGTTTTGCTACGGTGTAAGTTCCAATCGTGTTGATCTTAAAGGCCTCTGTTGGGTTTTTTTGCATGAGGGGAACATGTTTATGAGCAGCGGCATGAAAAACAACATCAAATCCATATTTTGAAAATAAATACCTCATTCTATTTTCATCAGACACATCCGCGATAAGTTCTTCTATAAACGCATCTGAGAACTTGTCTTTCAATTCATTTGATATTTCAAAAATACTGTTTTCACCTTTTCCTAGTAAGAAAAGAGCTTTGGGTCCCATTGGCATAACTTGTCTGCATATTTCAGAACCTATGCTCCCTCCTGCACCAGTAACCAGTATCTTTTTGCCTTTTATGTAATCTTTGATCTCTTTTAAATCAACACTAACTTCCTTTCTACCAAGTAAATCGGAAATATCAACTTCTCGTAGAAAACCAAGTGATAACTTGTTATCTAAAATTTCCAAGATTCCTGGCAAAGTTTTCAGCCTAACCTTTGATGTATCAACATAATCTATGATTTTTTTTATCTGATCAGATGAAGCACTGGGAATAGCTATTATAACCTCTTCAACGTTATATTTATCTAAAAAATCCATAACTTGATTTATTTTCCCCAGTACAGGATAGCCTCGAATGTTTCTTCCTATCTTTTCTGGATCATCATCTAAAAAGCCTACAACCGATCCCTCTTCTGGATGCCTCTCGTACTCCCCCAACAATTCAGTTCCTGCATCCCCCGCTCCAATTATAAGGATATTTTTAATTCCACTTATCTGTTTTTTATAATTTCGAGAGTGTCTTGAAAACCAATATATCCTACTAGCTGAAACAAAGACTACTCCAACTACAGATGCGGTTGCTGCCACACTGAAAGGAAGAGTGAAAATATTGCTTATATATCTTCTTACAAACTCAAAAACAAAAAAGTTGATAAGAAAACCTATGAAACCACTATTAAATACAGGCCTTAATTCGTTAAGAGTGGCAAATCTCCAAATGTATCTATATATTCCAGAGTAATAAAAAACAATTACCATAATCAAGGGAAAGAAAAAAATGGGGGAGATGTACTTTCTCATCTCCACAAAGTCAAACTGAAACCTTATGAACATCGCAACAATGTATGCAAGGAAAAACAAAATATAGTCTATTATCATCAATCTAAAAGATCTTTTAGTCAAATGTTTCATTTTTCATCTCCGTTAAGCTATCTGTTATTATTTGATATACATAATTCTGTTCTTCAAGACTGATATTGGAGAAAAATGGGATCGCAAAAGTTAAAGATGAGATGAGCTCTGTGACTGGGTAATCTCCTTCTTCATAACCAAACATTTTTCTATAAAAAGGTTGTAAGTGGACAGGATAAAAGTAATTTTTAGATTCAACACCCTTTTCACCCAATTTTTTTAAGAAGGTTCGTAAGACTTTTCTTATCTTATTTACTAATTCTTTCCATTCTTTTCTATTTTGTTCCCCTTCAATTTTCATAGGTAGATCAAAATTTCTAACCCATGTAGGTATATGAATTAACTCTGATACCCAATCTAAGTTCAATCTCAAAACGAATACAAACCAACTTTGAGAAGTAACTTCTTGCGGAATGAAAGGTAAAACTACTCTTTCTTCACTTTTAAACAAATCAAAATAATTCATAGCTTTCTCTTTTCTTTTAGAACTTATTTCTTCTATCCGTTTCATTTGAGCAAAACCAAGTGCGGCAGACATCTCATCCATGCGGTAATTGTATCCGAGTCTCTCGCTTACTAGCCATTCACCGCTTTTGCCTCTACCTTGGTTAGACATGGACTTACATAACTCAAATATTTCTTCATCATCAGTAACTATAACTCCGCCTTCACCGGTGGTTATCTGCTTATTTGGATAAAAAGCATATGTACCAGCTTTTCCAAAAGTTCCTAATTTACGCCCCTTATATTCTCCTCCTAGTGCTTCACAAGAATCTTCAATTATTTTTATTTTATCTGGAAGAATCTTAAGTATCTCATCCCACTCTAAGGGAACTCCAAAAATATCTACACCCATAAAAGTTGTAACCTCATCTCTGTAATCTTTGCCTATGAATTCTTTTAAATTTTTGATAGATAAGTTGTAAGTATGAGGATCTATGTCAACAAAGACCGGTATTCCTTTCTCAAACAAAGCTACATTAGCCGAAGAAATAAAAGTGAAAGGCGTTACGATCATTTTTTGATTTTGTTGAAAATCCAAAGCCTTTAAAATCAAATGTAAGGCTGATGTCCCACTATTCACAGCAAGAGCATATTTTGTATCAGCGTACTCTTTTATTATTTCTTGGAATTTTTCTAAGTAAGGTCCCAGAGCAAGTCTTTCAGAATTTAAAACATCCATAATAGTTTTTTTTTCAAAGTCAGTAATATCTGCACCTGATAATGGGACAAACATAGTTGGTTGTTTCACCCCCAAATTCAAAATCATACATCATTTGCTTCGCAAATGAGGATTAGGATGTTACTTCTAAAGCATTACGAAAAAGAGTTTTGCAGAAATCAGCAAAAGCAAAAATTACAAAAATTGTTGGAGTTTTTTGTATTCTTCCTCTTTTATATAACCATCTTCCAGTAACTTTTCCAATATCTCTTCGGCTTTCTTTTTGTCAGATATGGATGTAACATGAGAAAAAATTGTGCTATATCTTTCATCTTTCCCCATATTTTTAATTTGATTGATTATTTTTTCATAAGGGTCTTCTTGTTCTGGTTTTGCGGCTGTGACATCTGTTGACGTTTCGTTTTGTGTTTCTTTCTCATCTTTTTTGATCAGTTGAAGATACCTTCCCGTAGCGGTTCCATCCTCAAAATAATGTATTGTTGTTTCTCTTATTAAGAAAAACAAAAGAAACCATTGGTATATATCAAGGGTAATAATTCTCAATAACATGACGACGTTTCCCTCTCTCAATTTGATGAAACGATTTTTAACTATTTTATTGCTAATTTCAGATTCTTGAAGCTGCCATTGGTCTCTGTCAATCCTATTTATCATACTCGCATATGAGATCCAGCTTAATAAAAAACTTCCTAAAAATAAATAAATCTGCCAACTAGGGAGTGCGAAAGTTTGCATTTCTTCGAATGTTAAACTTCCTACTTGTTGTATCAAGTATAAATAAAAAACATTTAATACCAAAAAAGAAACTATGTACAATGCAAACCAAATTATAGGGCTCTTCTCTTTAATATCTGGAAAACTTAAATTATTCGATTGGTAAACCTTCTTCATCCGTTCAATATGAAGGTTTCTGTTTCTGATCAAAACGTGGTAAATAAAAAATAATAACGCCAATCCAACGAATTGTAGGACGGGTATGTATGACAATACAAAGGTTATAAAAATAATAAAAGGTCTCAGCAAAATCATTCCATTTCCTCCAGTTAAAAAAGTCTTTATTCCTCTCTCAATTTTTCCACAATGATTTCAGCCACCCAATTTCTTTCAATCTGGGTCTGCTCTCCGCTTTTCATGTTTTTTATTGTGACGATATCCCTAGAAATCTCTTCATCCCCTAGTACAACGACATATTTAGCGTTTAATCTGTTGGCATGTTTAAATTGCCCCGATAAATTCCTTTTTGATATATTTAGAAAAGTATTTATACCTTTCTTTCTCAGTTCTTTCGTTAAAGTAACAGCTGCCATTTCACCCTTTTCACCTTGAAAAGCAATGTAAACATCTATTTTGCTTTCACTCTCAACCTCGACATTCTCTCTTTTTAATGCTTCTATTACCCTTTCAATCCCTATGGCGAAACCAACCCCTGGAGTTTTAGGACCCTCTAATTGTTCAACGAGGTCGTCGTATCTACCACCACCTGCTATGACTGCTTGTTCACCCAAATCAGAATGTTCTACCTCAAAGGCCGTTTTCGTGTAATAATCTAAACCTCTCACAATCTTTGGATCAACTTGATAAGGTACATTATAACCCTTCAAATACTTTTGGAGATTGTTGAAATGTTCATGACTTTCTTCGTCTAAATAATCCAAGATGGAAGGAGCGTTTTTTGCCGCTTCCACGTCGATCTTACAGTCCAACAAGCGCATAATATTGGTATTGAAACGTCTTTGACAATCTTCACATAGGTTGGGTAACAATGGCTGATAATAAGTTTTCAATACTTCTTTGTATTTTCCCCTACTTTTAAAGGTACCAATGCTATTGATTTTAATTTTAAAATTGTTCAATTTTAGCTTATTAAAGAAATCGTAGATAAATGTGATTAATTCTGCATCTGCTAAAGGATGGTCTGTTCCAAAAATCTCTGCTCCTATTTGATAAAACTCCCTATAACGACCTGCCTGAGGTTTTTCATATCTGTACATAGGACCTATGTAAAATAATTTTTGAGGAGATCCAAACGTTATTAGCGAGTTTTCTATATAAGCCCTTGCTACTGAAGCGGTTCCTTCAGGCCTTAAGGTCAGTGACCTTCCTTTTTTATCATCAAAAGTGTACATTTCTTTTTGAACAATATCTGTTTCTTGGCCTATTCCTCTGCTAAAAAGTTCGGTTTTTTCAATTAACGGGGTTCTTATCTCTTTGTAACCGTATATTTTAAACAGTTTCTTTGCGGTATTTTCAATGTATTCCCAGTACTTAACTTCTTCTCCAAAAATGTCTTTGGTACCTTTTATCCTTGTATAAGTACTCAAATGCTAATCCTCCTTAGATCTTTTTTGTCCTCTATATATGTACTTAAAGCTAATTTTAGCTCCTCTTCACCCGACTCCTAGACGTTAAGGGGTTAACCCCTTAAGAACCCCATAATCAAGTTCAAATTCAAAGTCAAAATCATTTTTAAAACATCGTTTGCACACTGCAGCAAACACTCCCATCTTTCTTAATTATTTTACCACAAAGTTTGTTACTTTAAAAAGAAAAGAGCAGAGTTTAGAATTTTCAAAGACCTAAAAAATAATTAAGAGGGAGAAATTCTCCCTCTTAATGATTATTCTATATATAATCTATAAATCTTATAATTAATTATCTTCTTCTTGTATTCTTTTTCTTATCTAAATGCTTTTTATACTCTGATATCTTCTTTTCGCTGTCCTTTAGATACTGGTTCAATCTTTTTTCGAAATTATGTGATTTTCCAGTATCCTCTTTTTCTTCATCGAAATCTTTTAAAGACAACTCATACTTTCCGTCTTTTGTTCTTCCTATGACTTTTCCTTGAACTTCATCACCAATTTTTAAAAAACTGGATATCTCTCTAACATACTTTTTTGAAATCTTTGAAATGTGTACAAATCCTTCTTCACCATTTTCAAGTTCTAAAAAAGCACCAAACTTTTTGATGTCTACAACTTTACCTTTCACAGAATCCCCTGTTGCTAAACTTTCATTTACCAAAATAATTACCTTGCCCTTTTTTCTTAATCACGAGAACCTTGCTAAGTCGTGATATCACCCTTTATATACGAGTGGCCTGGGTCCGGGCGTTGGTTTTCACCTCCGAGATTTTTTGTTGTGTTTCCAATTGGATATTGGCAAAAATTTACCAATAGCAAGGACCAACTGGATAACGCTTTTTATCTCTTGATAGATTTATTCCTTAACTCTAACAAATCCCCCCCAAATAAGATAATTAGAGATTTTAGTGTTCAAGGAAATCTTTGTATTTGTTCTTAAATTTCTGTACTCTACCTTCAGTATCCAATATTTGTGAACCTAATTCTCCTCTGTAGAAAGGATGACACTCAGAGCAGACATCTAATCTGAAATTGTCAACTGTAGAATACATTGTATGTTCGGCGCCACAAGCACATTTTACGGTTATAAGCCTCATTTCTGGATGAATACCTTGTTTCACGTCTAACACTCCTTAATCTATATTTCTTCCCAAACTATTGTATCATAATCTGATAATTATGTCAAATTAAAAGGGTTGTAGATTAAAAGATATATACTATACCTAATCCTCCACTTAAATCAAAAGCTGTGCTGGGGAGAAACATAAAGCCAGGTGCAATTTCTAAAAATGTTAATACAGGAGTTTCCGGGATAACAAAATTCAAAGCCAACGGGAAACGTATACCTAAATCTAGATCATCTTTTACACCAACATGAATACCTCCACCATAACTAAAATCGACATCGCCAAATACATTTGGAGAAACAGCATTATAATCTGCTTGTATGGAGAAACTGTCATGAGAAAAAGACCATGCAGCTGTAACACCGACAAAACTCCTTAAACCGGTATAACTCCTGATATACAACCCACTTGGTTCACCAATCTTTGCACCTATACCTAATGGAGCAGAAAAAACACCTACAGATAAAATTATTAATACGAATAAAGAAACTAATATCTTTTTCATGTGAACCCCTCCCGATAACTAATTTTTTTTAAAAACTTAAACAACGTTACATAAATATAATATCATAACTATATTAAATTTCTATTAATTTCTTTAAATATTCTTACATTGTTCACATTACCATAACCTAACGTTGCCATAGAAACCTACGAACCAGATTTCACCACTTAATCAAGAAATAAAAAATGAGATTGTTTAATAAAATGTCCCCAAACAACAACAATCTAAAGACAACGTTAGCTTCCTCTAAAGAAAAACTTTTGTGTGGGTTTCTCCCCTTTCTTTTAGGATCCTCTGGGCATTCTTACTACCAATATTTCTCACTTTGGTCAGAGGAATCCTTAAATATTCCCCTTCAATTTTAAAAACCTTTGCTTCGCTCTTGTAAAGATCCGGTCTTAAAAAGCCAAAACCTCTTTTTCTCATCTCGTAGGCGGTCTTAAGTGTGGAATAAAAGTTGGACTCTTCGTAATTATGTTGGTATTCGTTTTTTGAAAGTTTTTTAATCGCCTGAACCGTCAATTCTTCATCCATTATAATATCAATATCAAAAAACCTCGCTCTGATAGTGAAATAAACCATGTAAAACTCAAGAGGATAATAAAGCTTGTAAAACGCTATTTTGTACGCCATTATCATGTAGGCAACCGCATGTGCCTTTGGGAATAGATAATGAATCTTCTTCAGAGAATCAAGATACCATTCGGGGGCTTTTGAATCATCTATCGCCTTCAACTCTTTCTCTGTAAGCTCTTTCCCTTTTCTCACTTTCTCCATAATCATAAAGGCTGTTTTTGGTTCCACTCCGAAATATTCAAGCGTTATCAAAATATCGTCACGGCAGCTAACGATCTGATCGATATCTGCAACATTCTTTAAAACTATCTCACGTGCGTTGTTGAACCAAATATCCGTTCCGTGTGCAAGTGAATTCGTTCTACACAGATCATAAAAAGTTTTGGGCCTCGTCTCGGTGAGCATCTTATGGGAAAAAGGTGTCCAAACTTCTGGTACACCCAACGTTCCAATCTCCGTACCTATCTCTGAAAGATCCACTCCCAACTCCTTTGTAGAAGAGAAAAGTGAAAGAACCCGCTCATCGTGCATTGAAATATCGTTGTAATCGTAACCGGTTAAATCTTTAAGCATCTTTAAAAATGTTGGACCATCGTGAGACAACACATCTATTTTCAACAAATCATTTTCTAATGCCTTAAAATCGTAATGTGTCGTAACGATACCAATCTCGGGAGAATTTGCAGAATATTGGTAAGGAGTGAAATCATGGACATCGTACTCTTGAGGGATTATTATCATAGCCGAAGGATGTTGACCTGTATTCAACTTTGTTCCTTTTATTTTCTGAGAAATCCAAAAAAGATGCGCAAAATTCATATCTTCATCCTTGAAGTAATTAAGAGCCATCTTCATAGCGTTGTACCTTGAGATGGTACTAATCGTACCTGCCTTGTAACAATAATTCCTACCAAATTTCTCTTCCAAGAACCTCTGTATATCGGTGAAGATCTCAGCCGAAAAATTCACGTCTATATCTGGGATCTTCTCGCCAGAATACCCCATAAAAACCTCAAACCTTATATTATGCCCATCGGAGTTTAAAATTGCACCGCAATTTGGGCATGACTTCTCTTTTAAATCAAAACCACTCAAATTCAAATTCTCCACGAACTCTATAAACCCACAACTCTCACAAAAATAATGTGGCGGCAACGGATTAACCTCCGTTATCCCCAAAAGAAAAGCCACAAGCGAAGAACCAACAGAACCCCTCGAACCGATTGGGTAACCCATCTCTAAAGACTCCTTGACCATATCGGCTGAGATCAAAAATATCACCGCATACCCGTTATCTACTATACTTTTCAATTCCTTTTCTATCCTATCTATAATTATACGGTGTAACTTTTCCCCATACCTCTTTTTTGCGTTGCTATAAACGATATCTCTCAAATTTTGGTCGGCAGAGGGGATATAAGGCGCCTTCAATTTAAAATCAAAAGGTGCAAACTCCTCTATCTCACCAGCGATTTTATTCGGATTTTTCACCACAATTTCTTTTGCGATGCCACGCTTTTTAAAGATCTCAAATGCGGCATCGCACATCTGGGAAGTGCTTCTAAAGTAATTAACACTTCGCACAGTCTTTCTTGGTTTACTCTTTGTGGATGTACCAACGATCATAGCGTTTAAATACTCCCGATCCTCTTCCCTTAAATAATGAACATCCCCGGACATAACAACAGGCTTTCTGACATCTTTTGCAATCTCATAGACAGTTCTAGAATAATCGATAATCTTACCCTTCTCCAAACACAAATCGTTATAACAATCCACAGGGAAAAGCTCTATATAATCAAAAAAAGTTATCCATTCCTTCAAATCGTTAGTAGAATACTTGTTCAAATAGGAGTAAAGCAAAAATCCATCCAGTGAAGAGCCTAAAAGTAGCCCTTTTCTCAAATTCTTCAAATCAGAAAGTGAAATTATCGCACTTTTATTCACAACGTTCATATGTGAAATGGATACTATCTTATAAAGATTCTTCAACCCCTCTTTATTCCTAACCAGCACATTCACATGTTTTACGATCCCTCTTCTCTCATCGTGTACATTCAACTCACAACCAAAAATAGCTTTTATACCCTTTCTTTTAGCATACTCATAGAAATAAGGAATTATCTGCACATTTTCGTTATCAGTAATGGCAACCGCCTTTTGTCCAAAAGAAGAAACAGCATCCACCAACTCCTCCATACCCAATATAGACAACTTTGAGCTCATCTTTGAATGCGCATGAAGTTCAACCCTCTTTTCTACCGAAAGATCATGCCAAGCCGATGGAACAGCAGCTTTTATTGTAACCACATTCAAACAATAACTCCCCATTTCGCTATCGTACTCTAATACCCCTTCAAATCTAAACCATTCACCTTTCCTTGACCCCGTTCGGGGCGTTTTCCTGCTTTCGGATTTACACAAAAAAGAATAACTATAATCAGTAACAAACAAATAATAAAAATCCTTTGCCTCATCAACATAAAAAATTTTACCTTTTATGCTTATCTCCTTATTAAAAAACTCTTCCTCCCGCCCTTTAATATCCAAAAGACTCTCAAAAAAATACATAGAACTTCCTCCTTAGGAATACGTATATATATTATTATACATAATTCTACCTAAGAAGTCAACATATGGTCGGGCTGCTGGGTGAAAGGCACAACCTTTTGCTTATCCTTAAGGGCGGGCTGCGGGGCAAAGAACCCTTCCATTCATCCTTTTGGGTGGGCTGCGGGGTGAAAGGGCGCTAGTAAAAAGTAGAAGGCAGATAAATAATTATCTGCCTTCATTCCGATCAATATCACTTATCTACTTCTTTGGTTTATCTTTTGGCTTATCTTTCTTTTTCTTTTTTTCCTCTGCCATGACCCTTCCTCCTCCGGGCAAAAAGCCCTGTTAATGGAACCCTTATACCAATAACCAAAACATATAAAATCTTATAAATATTATACCATACTAAAAATTAAAAGCAACAGTTTTTAGCAATAATTTTTGGCAAAAATATCACTTTTAAAAAACTCTGTTAAAAATCCCTCAATTTCAGTCGATAAAAAATAGGATTAACAATTGACTAAAAAGAAATATTAATAAACCACAAAAATACGATCATCCTAATGGATGTTCTGCGAGACGAAGTCATACATTTTAATTCCTTAGAGGGTGGGCAGCGGGGCGAAGGGGCGCTAACACAAGTTTTTAGAACTTTTAAAGACACTAAACTTCAAAAGCCAAGGAGGAATCCCATGTACGAAGAAATCTTTGAATTGATAAACAAAGGAGAAATAACCAAAGCTCAAGAACAAATAGAAAAAATATCCGATGATGACCCAAAAAAATACAACTTAAAAGGGCTAATACACTTCAACAAAAAAGAACTCGAAAAAGCCAAAGAAGAATTTGAAAAAGGATTAACAATAAACCCCGTTGACCCAGACCTATTATTCAATTATGGGTATCTACTAAAAGAAATGAACCAAGAGATGGAAGCATGGAGATACCTCATGAGGATACACGACAAAGACTGGGCAACTTATGACCTCTTAGGAGACATAGAATTCAAAAACAGAAGCAAACTAGCATCTTTAAGATTTTATCTAAAAGCAGCAGAACTAACAGATAACCCACAAATGAAAAAGAAGTTCTTAGAAATAAGAAACAAGATAAAAAAAGACACAAAGATAGCCTTCCTATGCTTACCTGGCTTAGACAACTTCCTAAAAGACATAGTAGAAACCTTCTCACTCGGATACGATGTCAAACTCGTAGTATCAACAGACGGCAACGAAATAACAGAAGCGATAAAATGGGCAGACATAGTCTGGCTCGAATGGGCAAATGACTTAGCAATATTTGCAACAAACAAAGTCCCTGAAATAGCAAATAAAAAAGTTATTTGTAGGTTGCATAGTTACGAAGTTTTCACTCAATTTCCTGAAAAAATAAATTGGGAAAATATTGATCAATTGATATTTGTATCAGAACCAATAAAAAAGATTTTTCACCAATTACATTCTTTTCTTGATCTTCAATCATGCAAAGAAGAAATTGTTTACAACGGTGTTGACTTAGACAAATTCAAATACACTATACACAAACCAGGATACAATTTAGCGGTCTTAGCTCACATAAACTACAAAAAAAATCCCGCAGCGTGGATTCAAATAATAAATAAATTAAAAGAAATAGATAACAAATACAAATTACACATTGCAGGAGATTTTCAAGACACTAGGTACAGAGTATACTTTGACTACATAAAAAAAGAAATGAAAATGGAAGACAATTTCCTTTTACATGGATGGATAAAGGAAGTAGAAAAATTTTTAGAAGACAAAAACTACATAATATCAACAAGCATACACGAAAGCTTCGGTTACAACATCGCCGAAGCAATGGCAAGGGGAATAAAACCAATAATTCATAATTTTGACGGTGCCAAAACATTATGGCCTAATGAGCTTATATACAATACAATCGATGAAGCGGTGGAAAAAATAACCGAAGAAAGTTACTACTCAGAAAGTTATCGTCGGTTTATCGAAGATAATTACACGTTGGAGGAACAGATTAATGCATTAGAAACCGCACTAAATACATTAGAAAAAGTCAACAAGAAAATAAATAAAAAAGTTGCCGAAGATCTGAAGGACTCATTTTTAGATTATATGATTCCTAAATTTATAGAATTTACACCATACACAGACAAATATATTGATTCTTTCGATTTTGAAGGTTCTAAAATTAGAATTGGAAAGGTAGAAAAAATTACAGATAAGATTAGCCTTATTGAATTTATAGTAAAAAATAAAAAGGGTCAACAATTAGCATTGCAAAATATTTGGTATAATCATTCTACTAAGCAAATAACTTTCCCAGATTACATCTCACTAAGTAAAAATAAAAAGATAGTTCAAAATATTGTTCATCAGATACTTGATTCCAGGTTAAATTACAATGGTAATATGTTTAGATTTCCAGGAAGCAAAAAATATTGGGAAGAAAGATACAAAACAGGAGGTAATTCAGGACAAGGTTCTTATGGAAAATTAGCAGAATTCAAAGCAGAGGTAATAAATTCTTTTGTAAAGGAGAAAAGAATTAATTCGATTGTAGAATTTGGCTGTGGAGATGGAAATCAAGTATCTTTGTTTGATTTTCCAAAGTATATTGGTTTGGATGTTTCAGAGACTGCTGTTAATTTGTGTAGAGAACGTTTTATAAAAGATAAAACAAAAAGTTTTTTCTTATATAAACCAGAAGAAGTAGAAAGCAACAAATCCCTTTTTAAGGCTGAGCTGTCGTTATCATTGGATGTGATTTACCATCTGGTTGAGGATTTGCAGTTTGATTTATACATGAAAAACTTATTCCAATCTGCAGAAAAATTTGTTATCATCTATTCTTCAAACACAGGTAAAAATCCAGAAGGCACGTCCCCTCACATCAAATACAGAAGGTTTACTGATTGGATTGAAAAGAACGCACCAGAATGGGAATTATTTCGTAAGATTAAAAACAAATATCCTAAGGAGTCTTTCTCTGATTTTTTCATTTTCTCCAGACGCCAAGAAGGGCTAGATATTCATTGATAATATAACGATCATTGTCAATATATAAATTATTTATATTTTCTGATTTATATAATATTCACTAATCTCTCCACGACCTTTGAGAGTTCTTAACACTTTTCTTCTGAAAGAAAAAGGCAGGAATGTTCGAAGGCTTAAAGAATCAAGTTTGAGTATAATTGATGCTATGGCTAACCCGTTGAAGAAGTAGAAGGTCTTTCAAAAGTGTTGTACGAAAAGATTATTCAAAGATACCCAGTTATTGAAAGTATAATAAACTTACTAAATGAATTCAAACAGATGTTGAAATCAAAGAACGTTAAAAAAGCTGAAGAATGGATAGAAAAAGAACATATAAAAAATGCTAAAGTTTTTGGAAAACTGTTCGATAATATGTATGAAAATCCTTAGCGCTAAGGGAAAATCCTTGTCCAAGGAAGGGCAAGAAACAAAAAAATCACATGGAGGTGTATGAATTATGAGGATTAATCACAACATCAGTGCATTGAATGCATGGAGATCGATGGATCAAGTAAACCAATCTATGGGTAAAACACTTGAAAAACTTTCTTCTGGTTTAAGGATCAACAGAGCAGGAGACGATGCAGCAGGATTAGCAATATCCGAAAAGATGAGAGGTCAAATAAAAGGTTTGGATACCGCTGTAAAGAATGCACAAGACTCTATATCTTTGATACAAACAGCAGAAGGGGCATTGACAGAAACACACTCTATACTTCAAAGAATGAGAGAATTATCAGTTCAAGCTGCATCAGACACTAACACAAATGTTGATAGAAATCAAATTCAGTTAGAATTAGACCAACTAAGAGACGAAATCGATAGGATTTCAAGAACCACAGAGTTTAACACAATGAAATTGCTTGATGGAAAGATTGAATCATTCAGAGGTAGTGAAGATATTAAAGTTGTTACGGGGGGGAATATAAATGTTGAAGCTGGATTGATATCCGGCAGTACAGCAGTGGAAGGTACTTACGTTGTAGAAGTTGGACAATTAAGTGGTACTGAAACCACTGCTTTGGATGTTAAAATAACTCAGATAACAGCTGGTGGACAAACTAGCACCATTGTCACTTTGGGAGCTGGAGCAGCTACTATTGGTGGAATTTCATTTAAATGGGAATCATCAACTTTTGCTATCTCAGATTTTGGAGGGTCTTTGCCCAAAAATGAAATTGTAGATAGTGCAGTAGTTAGAGTTGAAGCAGCTAATACAGCTGCTAATCAATTAGTTTTGCAAATAGGGGCGAATGAAGGTCACAACATCGTACTTGGAATAGACGATATGAGTTCCAAGGCTCTTGGACTCACGGAGGATTCACTTAAAGCAACCGACCAAGACAGTGCTGAAAGATCGATAATGGTTGTGGACGCCGCAATTCACAAGGTAAGTACAGCGAGAGCTTCACTTGGTGCCGTTCAAAACAGATTGGAACATACTATATCCAACTTGGGTGTAGCTTCTGAGAACTTAACCGCAGCAGAAAGCAGAATCAGAGACGCAGATATGGCAAAAGAGATGATGGATTTTACAAAGCAACAGATACTCTTGCAGGCATCGAATGCGATGTTGGCACAAGCGAATACAATTCCACAAAATGTGTTGCAGTTGTTGAGATAAAGGGGAATTTGAGAGAGGGCCTTCGGCCCTCTTTTTTCTATTTATTATCTAATTATTATCTATTTATTATCTATTCCCACCCGCCGCCCTTTAAGGAGTTATTTCTTTGGTTAGAGCTTCTTTTATCTATTCCCGCCCACCACCCCTTAAGGTAGTTTTTCTATGATTGGAGAAAGCCCCTTAAGGAATTAAATATATTGAACAAGAATGATATAATAGATGTAGCTTTTTGATGGGAGGAAAGTTTATGAGTGCTGATAAAGAAAAATTGTTGTCCGTTGCTATGATCGTCAAGGACGAAGAGACTAATATTAGACGTGCCTTAGAGGCTATTAAAGATGTGGCTGATGAGATAATCGTTGTTGATACAGGTTCAACAGATAGAACACCGGAGATAGTTAAAGAGTATACCGATAAGTTGTACTTCCATGAATGGCAGAATGATTTTTCTGAGGCTCGAAATTATTCTTTGAAGTTTCCAACCTGTGAGTGGGTTTTGATATACGATGCGGACGAGGAGGCTTCAGAATCGTTTAAAAAAAATATAAGAGATTTTCTTATGAAGCAGCCAAAAGATGTTAATACCGTCTATATACCAACAATCAGTTATATGGATATTAACTACACAAGAACTGAAGTTGCTTCAACTTCAAGAATTTTTAGAAAAGGTACCATTGAATACAAAAACGTTGTACATAATCAAGCTAAATATAAACCAAAGGTCGTTCGAGGTAATTTTCCAATTCTTCATTACGGTTACATCTGGACAAGGGCTTTGAAGAGAAAGAAGTATGAAAGAACAGGTAATTTAATAAGAGAGCAACTAAAAGACGCAAAACACCCAATCGAGAGGTTATACTATTTAGTTCAGTTGTACAAAACAGAGTCTATCGGGGGGTATACGCATAAAAAGAACCAAGTTGCTTGGGAGACGTTGGCAGAGATAAAAAGGGTGGGAAAAGTTCCTGCCATAGGGCTTGAATTTTTGTACATGTTTGGATTGGACTGTATGTTTGCGGGTTTGAAAGACCTTGGAAGGGATTTGCTGCAAAAGTGTATAGATGCTACTCCTCAGTATCCTGACCCTTATTTTGGTATGATGGCTTTGTACGAAAGATCAAAAGATTGGGATGAGCTAAGCAAGTGGGGGGAAAAGTTTTTTAATGTCTTAGATGAAGCTATGAAAAATGTTGAGAATTTTGATTGGACTATTATGTCTTTCAAGCAAGTGCCTTTGGCGCATATTTTGATGGCACGTGCAATGTTGAAAAGAAAGGATTTTGAAGGTTTCAACAATCATATTTCAATTGCATTTAGTGAAGATGAGAACATTAATATTGATAAAAAGAATTTGTATGTTTTGATGAACGATATAAAAGAAAGTGTTGAAGCTAAAGATGAGTTTGAAAAGTTATTACCTGGATTAAGAGTTATGGTTGAAGGTGTAGAAAAATCAGGAATTGTTGTTTATTATGACAGCGTCGTTGAAAAAATTGCTGAATTAGAAGTTGAAGTCGATGAGGTTTTGTTAGATAAATTATCTTGTAGAAATGAACTTTCAAAATACATAATAAAGAAAATGAAAACATCAGAAGACAAACTTTTAGATTTTATAACAAAAAGTGATTATCTTAATTTTGTAGAAAAAAACGGTATACCTGGACTTTTGCTTTTTTATTCTGTTTTGCAAAACACAAAAGATACTGTTGATACGTTGAAGACCCTTTCTAGTTTAAGAAAGATCGAAGATGAAAAGATTCAAGGAGTTTTATACGCCTTATTAGGAGATTGTTATCTGAGTTTGAAAAGGTTCAAAGAGGCTCTGAGTCAGTATAAAAAGTCTTTAGAAATACTTCCTGAGCTTTCACAGTTTATTAAACCTATAATTGAGGATTTGAGCACGAAATTAGACCCCGAGATGGATGGGGTTTACGAAGAGATGTATACCCATTTTGCTTCAGGGAAAGAGTTCATTTTCGATATAATGGGGTACGTTGGGCAAGAGAACGCTGAAAAACTTTATCTTATTTCTGAAGCTCCATTGGCTTTGTACGTTTCGGGGGTATCTTTTATTCAAAAGGATGCACAAAAGGCTGAAACGTTGTTGAAAAAAGTAGAAAATATCGACGAATTTCCTTTTTATTATTATAGGCTTGCTAAGATATACGAAAAAAAAGATATTAAAAAAGCTTTTGAATATCATATAAAAGCTGTTGAGGAAAATAACAAACTCGCTGATTTGGCACTTGGTAGATACAGTTATTCTGGGCTTTATCCAAGTACTCAGATTAGTTTTATGAAAAGCAACGATGAAATGATTTGGGTAGGGAATATTTCCGAAAAGTTTTCCACGCTTGGAATCATTCATCCCATTAGGAGTTGGAAGAAATCAGAATCTTTTATGTACGCTTCCCCTTATCCTTCTGATGAAGCTTTGAGGATTTACGAAGAACGTGAGAAAGAGGCTTACAAGTCTGCTCCTTTGGAGATCAAAAAGGAAGTTATTTTAAAGGGATTAATTGATAGTGATTTTAAAGATATCAAGCTTCTTGGGGTTGATAAAGAGAAGTATGAAAGTGTTTTTGAAGATTTGGGTGTTTCTGTGAAGGATACTTCTAACAATCTTTTAATTGTAGGTGAGTTTGAGAAAAATTATGATTTGTCTGATACCTTAAAGAAGGCACAGAAGGTTTTAACTTTTGTGTATGTTCCTGATTTAAAGGATAGGGAAAACGTAGTTTGGTTTCTTCCAAAGTTTAGGGTGCTTAGAACAACGAGTCAGTTGATTTCTTTATTCGAGAAAGAAGGGTTTAAGGTTTCAAAAGTTGAGGCTATTGATGGAAATTTGAGATGTATTCAAGGGTATAAAGAGTAATTTTTACTTTCATTGACAAGTTTTGAAATATAATGTATAATATTTTAGAAAAGTGTTTTGGGGGCGCTTAGCTCAGTGGGAGAGCGTCTGCTTCACGCGCAGAAGGTCGTAGGTTCAAACCCTACAGCGCCCACCATTTTTCTTTGTTCTTCTTGCAAGTTTTTTCAGCTTTCCGCATACCTCCTGGTACTTACTCACGAGACTAGAAAAATAAATTTTTTATTAAAGAAATATAAATATTTTTTTAATTATCTTTCTTCAGTTATAGCACATCATCAAAAAATACCTTGAATACCTAATTTTAAGCATTTTCAACAAAAAATTTTAAAATTTTGCGAATTTGCATGTTTTGTGTATAATCGAAAAAACTTAGTAAATATATTCATTACCATTTATTAGTAATAATGAAATATATTTCAATGAATTATTTGTTATGAAAATAATTTCTTGTTGTTTTATCTTTTTTAGGTATACCGGGGAAAAACCAAAAAGGAGGAGGTAACAGTGAGTAATTCTATTGAATTAACCCAAGAAAGTTATGTTGACAGCATAATTGAAAGGGTAATTGTAAAGAATCCTGGAGAAGCTGAGTTTCACCAGGCAGTACGTGAAGTTCTTGAAAGTATCAAGCCGGTTGTTGAACTGTATCCTGAATTTGAAGAAAACGGGATTTTAGAAAGGTTGACTGAGCCTGAAAGGCAGATTATCTTTCGTGTTCCGTGGGTAGATGATCAAGGAAGCGTTCATGTTAATAGGGGATACAGAATTGAATTCAACTCGGCATTAGGGCCTTATAAAGGGGGGTTGCGTTTTCATCCCACCGTATACCCTGGAATTATGAAGTTTCTTGCATTTGAACAAACTTTCAAAAATGCTTTAACTGGAAGGCCTATAGGTGGAGCAAAAGGTGGTAGCGACTTTGACCCAAAGGGGAAATCAGATTCCGAAGTTATGAGATTTTGTCAAAGTTTTATGACTGAACTATACAGGCACATTGGGGCACAAACAGATATTCCAGCTGGAGACATAGGCGTTGGAAAAAGAGAAATTGGGTATCTCTTTGGTCAATACAAAAGAATTACCAACCGTTTTGAAGCTGGTACGCTAACAGGAAAAGGAATAGATTGGGGTGGAAGTTTAGTTAGAATAGAAGCAACGGGGTATGGATTGGTTTATTTTGTTGAAGAAATGCTAAAAGATGTTGGTGAAACATTTGAGGGCAAGAAGGTTATAATTTCTGGATCTGGAAACGTGGCTATTTACACTGCTCAAAAAGTTATAGAACTTGGTGGAAAAGTGATAGCTATTAGTGATTCTGATGGCGTAGTATACGATCCAGAAGGAATAGATTTAAATTCTGTGATTGAGATAAAAGAAAAAAGAAGAGGAAGAATAGTTGAGTACCTCAAAGCTTATCCTTCTGCTGAGTATAATGACAATAGTAAAGATATTTGGAAAATTGAGTGTGATATTGCCTTTCCATGTGCTACACAAAACGAAATAGATACAGAAGAAGCAAAAGCACTTGTGAATAATGGTGTTGTAGTAGTAGCAGAAGGCGCTAATATGCCGTGCACTCCAGAAGCTATTGAGTGTTTCCAAAAAAATAACGTTATGTTTGCCCCAGCTAAAGCTGCCAACGCTGGTGGTGTTGCAACCTCTGCATTAGAAATGACTCAAAATAGTATGTGGGAGTCTTGGAGTTTTGAAGATGTAGATAAAAAATTACGAGATATAATGAAGGACATATACAGTAGTATAAAGACGACAGCTGAAGAATACAAGAAAGACGGAGACCTTGTTTTTGGGGCTAATGTAACTGCTTTTCTTAAGGTAGCAAGAGCGATGATGGATCAAGGAGTTGTTTAAAAAAATACCCCCATCTGGGGGTGTTTTTTTAAAGCTTTCCTAATTCCTTGAAGATCTCTTTTACTACTTTTATGTCTTGGCTATGTTCTGGATCATCTCCAGGGGTTTCGAGTATCAGAGGTAGTTTAGATATTTCATCGAAAGAGAAGAAGGTTTTAAATCCTTCCCTTCCTATGTATCCTTTGCCTATAAATTCGTGTCGGTCTTTAGCTGCGCCCACGTCATATTTTGAATCGTTTAGATGAATCATTTTTAGTTTGTTTAAGCCAATGTATTTGTCAATTTCATCTAGTAGTCTTTGCACCTCTTCTTTTTTTCTTATGTCGTAGTTTGAATCGAATCCATGGCAGGTATCGTAGGTTATGCCTAATCTTTCTTTCCATTGGGATTTGTTTATTATTCTTCCTAATTGTTCCATGGTGTATCCTATGTTTGAACCTTTTTGTGCAACGTTTTCGAGCAAGATAGTTACTTTTGTATTCTGAATTTCTTTGAAGACGATATCTAACCCTTCTAATATTTTGTTTATGCCGAATTCTTCTCCTTCACCTAAATGGCTTCCTGGATGGAAGTTGTAGTGAAGTATTCCTAATTTGTCTGTTGCTTTTATTTCTTCTATCAGGGCTTTTATTGATTTTTCTCTGATTTCATCTTTTGGAGAGGCTAGGTTTATTAAATAGCTTGAATGAACTAAGACATCTTCAAAATTTATGTTGGATTCGTTCATTGCGTTTTTGAAGTCTTCTACATCGTTTTCTTTTGGTGGATTTACTTTCCAAATTCGTGGTGAACTTGTGAAGATTTGGAAGGTGTTGCCTCCGATGTTTGTTGTATCAGATGGGACTTTGCTGAAGCCTTTTGAGATTTTCATGTGTGCACCTATTTTTATCAATTTTTTCACTCCTAATAGTTGTGATTTGCGCCCTTCACCCGCAGCCCGCCCGTCTAAGGAAGGACCTTCGGTCCTTTATAACCAACAAAGGGAGAGGACTCCACCCTGCAACCCCTTTAAAATTTATATCTTTTTTTGAAAATTATTTAGTTACTAAAATATTTATTTTATCTATATTTGCGCCCTTCCCCCGCACCCCACCCATAAGG
>NZ_JAHC01000034.1 GCF_002924625.1 Petrotoga sibirica DSM 13575
CCCGCACCCCACCCATAAGGAATTGGGAACGGCTTCGTCCCGTAGCCCACCCGTGAGGAAAAGTCTTTAATAGCGCCCTTTCACCCCGTAGCCCACTCGTCTAAGGAAGGTATTCTATATCATTTTGTAATATTTTCTTTGCTATTTCTTTGTCGAGGTTTGCGATAACACCTATGTTAGCGAATATGTAATTTTTGTCGTAGGCGAAGGTTACGTCTTTTGAAGGCAGTAATAGATCGTCAGAATTTTTTAGCTGCCTTAAACTTTCAAATATCTCTTTGTTGTATTTTGATCTGGATAGTATTCCTCCAGTGCCAAAGATAGTTTTTACGGCGGTTAGATCTTTTCCGTGAGCTACCTTTTTTCTTCCGGTGGGTGTAAATATGTAATCAATTCTTCCGGCGTGTCTTTTTAGGGAAGTTAAGAAACAAAATTTTGCCAAGTAAGTTGCAAATTTTTCTTGTTCTTCGTTTTGTGGATACGGGGATATATTTTTTAGTATCTCTTCGTAGTTTTCAAAGTCCTTTTTTATTTGTTCTTTTCCGATCATTTCAACTACGTTATGTGCGTTTACGTATATTCCCATGTCTCCATCCACCGTTCTTTTGGAACGAGGTTGTGGGGAAACTAAGATCTTCTGAATTTCGGGAGAGCCATCTGTAACGGAATCTATATCGGTAGTGGCTCCACCAATGTCAACTGTTAAAACATCTCCATATAGTTCATTTAATAATTCTGTGGTGTTCATAACAGCCCCGGGGGTAGGTATGACCTCTTCATCTACTACATCATAGATTTTTTCCATACCAGGGGCATGAATTATGTGTTTTGAAAAAACTTCTTGGATTATTTTTCTTGCTGGTTCAACGTTTAGATGATCTATTTTAGGGTAGACGTTTTCTGTTATGATTATATTTTTGTTCTTTTCTTTGAAGATTTCTTCTATTTCTTCTTTCACAGCAGTGTTTCCTGCGTATATTATGGGAATGTCTAATGGCAAATTAGCTAGTAATTCAGCATTGTAAAGAACGGTTTCTTCTTCCCCGTAATCAACACCACCTGATAAGAGAATCAATTTTGGTTTTATTTTTAAAATTTGCTTTAAATGGCTTTCTCTAAGTTTGCCGGATGTGATGTATTTTAAGACAGCCCCAGCTCCTAAAGCTGCTTCTTTTGCTGCCCTGACTGTCATATCGTATACCAGCCCGT
Source organism: Petrotoga sibirica DSM 13575 (assembly GCF_002924625.1). Taxonomy (GTDB): domain Bacteria; phylum Thermotogota; class Thermotogae; order Petrotogales; family Petrotogaceae; genus Petrotoga; species Petrotoga sibirica. The sequence continues at coordinate 1,210 of NZ_JAHC01000034.1, forward strand.
GAACCGTCATACTTAAGCCCCCTGCGGCTGAAGAGGTTGCTAAAAATTTTTCCCAACTTATTTTATCTTTAAATTTTTCTTCCATTTTTTTTAGTGCTTTTTCTATTCCAAGAGTTACATCACCTTTGTCTATGGTTGTATAACTTTCTGTTTGAGCTATTATTTTAACGTTTTTTTCTTTGAGTTGGTAAGCTGTTATCACCGTTGTTGTACTTCCTATCTCAGCCACTAATAAATCAATTTTCATGACATTTCTTTCTCCAAATCTAATAAGAATTTTTTAAGTATTTCTACCGCTTTTTTCAAATCGTCCATAGATGCTGCGAATGAAAGTCTGATGTGACCATCGCAAAAGAAAGCCGAACCTGGCACAACTGCAAGACCATATTCGAGTAATTTTTCACAGAATTCTTTATCGTTCAATCCATAGTTCGATATATCTATAAAATAATAGAAAGCACCTTTTGGTTTATTGAATGTCAACCCCAGTTTTTTGAATTCATCGTACAAGTAGTCCCTTCTTTTTTTGAATTCTTCTACCATGTAAGAATTGTCTGTTTCTAAGGCTTTGAGTGCAGCATATTGAGAAGGTGTATTCACATTAGAGGTGGAATGAGATTGAATTTTAGCCAATTGAGTTACTATTTTTTCGTTCGCAATCGTATATCCCAATCTCCATCCAGTCATTGACCATGTCTTTGAAAAACTGTTTATCAATATTGTTCTATCTCTTGATTCTTCAAAGTTTGTCATAGAGGTATAGTTACCGTCGTAAACTAGGGCATCGTATACCTCATCACTTATAATTATTAGGTCATGTTCGATGGAGAACCTTGAGATAAAACTCAAAAACTCTTTATCGTAAACTGCACCTGTTGGGTTGTTGGGAGAATTAATTATAATGGCTTTTGTTTTGTTGGTGATGGCTTTTTCTAATTCTTTTTCTTCAGGTATATAGTTATTTTCTTTCGTAGTTTTAATGTGAACGGGTATCCCGCCAACCATTCTGATTTGTGCATCGTAACTGACCCAAGATGGATCGTTAACGATTATTTCATCGCCTGGGTTTGTTATCAATAAAAGTGCGTTGAATAATGATTGTTTCCCACCATTAGTTACGATAATATTGTTCTCTTTGTAATTAGTTGAGTATTTTTTGTTTGTATATTGAGCTATCTTTTGCCTGAGTTCTTTTATTCCCTTGTTGTCTGTGTATTTGGTTTTTCCTTCTTTCATAGCTTGGTAAGCTGCGTTAATTATAGGCTCAGGAGTGTCAAAATCAGGTTCTCCTGCCGTTAGCCTGACAATTTCGTATCCTTTGTTTTGTAGTTCTATGGCTTTTGAGTTTAATTCAATAGTTGCGGATGGTTGTATTGACTCTATTTTAGCAGAAAATTCCATAGAAGCCTCCTTTCAATTGTTGGGAGTTTATTTGCGCCCCTTCGCCCCGCAGCCCGCCCTTCTAAGGAAGGGGCCTGCGACCCCTTAAACCCAGCAGGGGAAGGTCTTTGACCTGTAACCCACCTCAGTTTTTTTCTAAAATACCAACGTTTTCGATATGGTATGAGTGTGGAAACATATCAAATGGTTGAACCGATTTTAAAGTGAATCCATTTTTTGCAAATATATTGAGATCTCTGGCAAAAGTTGAAGGATCACAGGATATATAGATAATCCCTTTTTTTGCCATAGAAGAAAGTAGTTGTATCTCTTCTTTTTCCAATCCTTTTCTTGGGGGATCCAAGATGACAAAGTCAAATCTTTTACTGGAATTTTTCACGAGGTATGGTTTTGAGCTTGCTAGAATGAAGTTAACGTTTTTAGTAAAATTAATATGAGAATTTGCAATTGCCGCTTTTACTGAAATTTTAGAGGTTTCAACTGATTCTATATGCTTAAAGAGAGGTGAAAAGTATATTGAAAAGAGCCCAACACCAGAGTATAGGTCTAACATAGTTGCGTCTTTTTGTGTGTTGTTTTTGAAATATTCTAAAATGTACCTTAATAGTTTTTGTGTGACGTTGTAGTTGTTTTGAAAAAATGAAGTTGGTGGAATTTGAAATTTAAAATCATCAAATTCTTCATTTAATACTCCCTCACCGAGAAGCGTTTTGTAAGGACCTCGTAGTACAACGCTATCGGAACTGTTCATCAGGTGAATGAGTGAATAAGGGTGAAAATTTTGTTGAAAAAATTGCTTTATCTCTTCTTCGTGAGGCAAATATTCTGTGTTGGTAACTATAATTACCATCGTTTGATTTTTGGAAAAAGATCTTCGGATGACTAAATGTTTCAAGATACCTTTTTTTGCTTTTTTGTCGTATATTTCGATATCCAATTTATTGACTATTTCTTTGAATTTATTTCTTATGTTATCAAATAAGTTAGGTGAGATTGGGCATGAATAGATATCAAGAACACTATTTGAATTGGCAATATTTAGACCTAATTTTAATTTATTATTTTTCTGAAAGGCGTATTCCATTCTGTTTCTGTAACCCCAGATTAAATCGCTTTCGATTATGTTGTTAACAACAGAGCTATCTAACTTACCGATTCTTTCTAACTGTTCTTTTACTATCTCTGTTTTTGATTTTAGTTGGGATTTATAATCGTAATCGAGCCATTGACAGCCTCCACACTTAGGGAAGTGCTTGCATTTGGAAGATATCCTTTGATGGGATGGTTGCAGAATTTCTTTAAGATCTGCAAATACTAAATTTTTATTCGTTCTTGTTGGAATAACCGAGACAAATTCTCCAGGGTAAACGTTGTTTACCATGTAGATTTTGCCGGCATAACGTGCCATGCCGTAGCCACCGTAGACTAATTTTTCGATGACGATTTTTACTTCTTCATTGTCCATCTAAATGCCTCCAAGATGTGGAATTTTTGTCTTTATTAGCGCCCCTTCGCCAGGCTGGGTGGGAAGGCTTCGCCCTGTAACCTTTTTAAAGTTATTTATTCTATCTATATTTGCGCCCTTCCCCCGCACCCCACCCATAAGGAGTTAGGAACGGCTTATCCCCGCTCCCCGCCTATTTATGATTTTTCTACCAATGAATTAAAATGTTCCCCTCTTTCTTCATAATTTTTGTATTTATCAAAGCTTGCTCCCGCTGGTGAAAATACCACATTGTCTCCAACTTCACATATTTCACTTAGGTATAAGAATACTTCTTCTAAATTACTTTTGAAGATAAATTTGTGATTCGATGGGTATTTTTTGACTTCTTTTTCCATTTCTCCAAAAACTAATACGGCTTTGGCATATGTTTTAAGTTCTTCAATTAATGGTGTTAAGTCTTCGTTTTTAGGGATTCCACTTAGGATTGCTATATAACGCATTCCTCTGAAACTTTTGTATGCGTTGTAAGCGGAGTGAGCGTTGGTTGCTTTTGAATCGTTGTAATAATTGACTCCGTTTTTGCTTTTTATCAGTTCTAACCTATACTTTAGTGGTTTGAAAGAGCTTATTGCTTCTTCGATAATTTTTTCAGAGATTCCAAGATTTAACGTTGTTACTGCTGAGGCCAAGATGTCTTCTTTGAAGATGTCCAGTTCAAATATTTTGTTGTTGACTTGTATTTTTTTATCTTTGTATTCAATATAGTTGCCTTCAATCATGTTTTTTGAAAAGGTTATAAACTTTTCACTTGATTGATGATCTTTTAGGTTTAAAAGATTGATAGAATCTTCGTTGATAACGGTTACTCCTCCGGATTTTAGGGTTCTTAACAATAGTCTTGCTTTGGTTTCGTAGTAATCATTCAAGTCGTTGTGCCAGTTTAGATGATCTGGTGCCAAGTTCGTTAGTACGGATATTTCAGGAGAAAACCATTTTGACCAGAATATTTGAAAAGAACTAACTTCAACTACGTAGTAGTTTAAAGTCTCTGATGCCTGTGCTAAGGGGAATCCAATATTACCCCCTACAAAGGTTAAAGGATCTGCAACTTTTAATATATGTCCTATTAAAGATGTGGTAGTTGATTTTCCGTCGGTTCCTGTTATTCCAATAAAAACAGCTTTTTTGTTTACTTTTTTTATACTTTCCCATGAGTACTCTAATTCTGTAGTGTAATCGATCTTGTTTTCAAATATTATTTTAGCTGCCTTACTGTTTGGGGGAATCCCGGGGCTTACGATTGCTAAATCACAGTTTTTTAATAGGTCGTTGTGGTCTGTTTCATATTTGATGTTGTTTTTCTTAAAGTATATTTCATCGGTTTTAGTAAAATCTTTGTCTTGGCTAACAAAGATTTCGTGATTACTTTTTAAAAGCTTTGTCAGTAACTCCGTGTTACTTTTTCCGTATCCTACAAGGCAGATCTTCACCATACTCCTCCTAGTGCGACTATTCCAGTTAAGAAGTTTATAGTCCAGAATATTAGTACAATCCGTTCTTCACTCCATTTTTTTAGTTCAAAATGATGATGAATTGGTGTCATTAAAAAGACTCTTTTTTTTCGTAGTTTGAAACTTCCCACTTGTATTATAACGCTAAACATCTCTGTAATAAATATAAAACAGGTTAAAATGGTGAAAAGTTCAAGGGAATAATATAATGCTAAAGAACCTAATATCCCACCTAATGCTAAAGATCCAGTATCTCCCATGAATATTTTTGCTGGTTTTATATTGTAGAAGAGATACGCTATTACAGGCAAAATCAATAAGGGAATGTGATTAAAATTAATACCCGCAATCAGTGCTGTGAATAGTGCTGATATTACATAAATACCTCCAGAGAGTCCGTCTATCCCGTCGGTTAAATTTGTTGCATTGGACATACCTGTTAGGTATATTATCCCCCATAAAGGATAGAAAAATTTTAGGTCTAAGCTTTTAGTTGTGAATGGTATTTTCAATGTTGAATGGTTGTTAAATATTGATATTAGATATACTATAACGATTGAGAATAGGAATTGGAGTAACAATTTTTGTATGGCTGTTAATCCTGTTGAATCTTTCTTTTTTATACTTAGATAGTCATCCAGAAATCCTATAAATCCAAAGAGTAAAGAGGCAACTCCAATTATCAGAAATAAATCTTCTTTTTGAATGAAGTAGGTGAGTAAACTTAGAAAAAAAATAGCAAGAATGAATAAAATTCCCCCCATTGTTGGGGTTCCTTGCTTGTAATTATGAAGGTCTGGTCCTTCTTTTCTGATATACTGCCCAAATTGCCTCTTTTTTAGCCATTTTATAAATATGGGGTAGAGAAAAAGTAAGAAAATAAAAGTTATTAATGTGATATAAAATATCAATCTTTCCAAATTAAGTCACTTTCCTTTAGATATTTGTTTATTCCAGTAGTGTTAGATCCTTTTATATAGATCACTCCTTTGGTGGTGTTTGATATTATTTCATCAATTTTTTTTAGCTCTTTAAAGAAGGTAACTTTATCATTTGATAGATAGGTGAAATTTTCTTGAGGATCGTAGAAATAAATCCGATCAAAAATATTTAAGGCTTCTGTTATAACTTTGATGTGGTATTCTTCGCTGTATTTTCCTAATTCTTTTATTTCTCCCATTATGATAATTTTAGGAGAAAGATTCCACTTTTTTATGCTGTTAAAAGCACTTTTAAAAGATTCGTAGGATGCGTTGTAAGAGTCGTTTACTATTAAAAGATTCCCACGTTTTATGGTTTGAAAACGATCTTGAGGGATGTTGATGTTAAATAAATAGTATGGATCAACTGGTAAATCGATGAATCTCAAAAGCAGCAATCCTGAGAGTAAGTCTAATATCTGACCTTCACTCCAATAATGGTTCAGCGTTACCATCAAATCTTCCTGTAGAATTCTAGCGTAAAAGGTCGTTGTGTGGTTTTCATTGTACTCGAAGCTTTTTAAAACGGCATCGTTTTCATCTTTTGTTCCAAAGGTTAGTCGGTTCAGATGTTTCGGTGCCAATTCTTTTAATAATGAGTAGTCTCCATTGATTATTAAAACTCCTTTATCCATGTTGCTTGTTATTTTCATTTTTTCTTCAGCTACCGTTTCTAAAGAGTCTAGAAATTCCAAATGTGAAGCCCCTACGTTCGTGATAATGGCAACATCTAAATTAAAATATCTTGATAAAAATTCAAGGTCTCCCTTTTTTCTAAGACCTTCTTCTAGTATGACGGTTTCTTCGTTGTTATAGTTGTTCAAAATCGATAAGGGTATTCCTATTTCCGTATTCAAATTCATCTCGTTTCTAAAAGTTTTGAAATAAGCTAACAACAAATAATACAAGCATTCTTTCGTGGTGGTTTTTCCAGTGGATCCGGTTATTCCAATCTTTAATTTGGCGTTTTCATTGATCAATGTTGAGGCAGAGATGAGCATTTCTTCTAGGACGCTGTTGACTTTGATTATTTTTTCTTTTGGAAAGTCAACAACATCTTTTTCAACAATTACGTAAGACGCTCCGTTTTTCAATGCGTCGTTTATAAATAGGTGTCCGTCGGTTTTCTCACCTTTTAAACATAAAAATACGTCACCTTCATTCACTTTTCGAGAGTCAATTTGAAAATTGTGGCCTTTATATTTTAAACGTTCCAACATTACCTTCCCGAACTCCTTTTGATTTTGTCAATTAGTTTTTTTGTTACTTCGTAATCGTTGAACTTAACCTTTTTTCCATTGGCGAAGAGTTGATATTTTTCATGGCCTCTTCCCGCTATGATTACTATGTCCCCTTTGTTGGCAAATCTTAGGGCTGTATCTATGGCGGTTTCTCTATCGGGTATAACGATGAAATGTTTATCTTGGTCTATACCTTTTGATACGTCTTCTATTATTTGGTCAGGGTCTTCATCTTTTGGATCATCGTTGGTGAGAACTATAACGTCCGAATGTTCACTTACAACTTGTCCCATTAACTTTCGTTTCCCCTTGTCTGCGTTTCCTCCAGCCCCAAATACTGTGATTATCCTACCTTCAGTTATTGATGAAGCGGTTTTTAATACTTCGTTGAGTGCATCGGGGGTGTGTGCAAAATCGATAACTGCAAAGAAACCTAGCGATTTGCTGCCTGGAACAATTTGGAACCTTCCAGGAACTCCTTTAAATGTGAAAATGGAATAGATGATTTCCTCAGGAGCCAATCCGAAGAGGGTTGCTATTACAAAAGCGTTTGTTATATTGTAAACGTTGAACTTCCCTATCATGGGGGAGCGTATTTCAAAACTTTTGTTTTCCTTTGTTGTTATAGTGAATTTCATTTGTTGAAGTGTTTGTTCGTAGTTATCTATCACAAAGTCTGCATTTTTATCGAATCCGTAGGTTATAATTTCTTTCCCACTTTTTAAGAAGTCCTCTTTGTTCAACCTGTCCAGGTTTATTATTATTGTTCCTTCATCTTTTAAATAGTTCATCAGGGACAATTTTATATTTTTGTATTCTTCAAAATCTTTATGATAGTCCAGATGGTCCCTTGTTATGTTTGTGTAAGATATGATATCGTATTTAAAACCTTGGATTCTTCTTTGATCTATCGCATGAGAGGATACTTCAATGTTTATAAATTCAATATTATTTTCTTTGCTTTTTTTTAATATTTTTGCCAGCTCTAAGATACTAGGAGTAGTGTTGTAAGGTTCGTCAATTAATTCGTCGTTTATTTTAATCCCTACGGTACTTATTAGAGTGGAATTTTTATCTAGTTTTTGTAAGATGTGATGAACTAACGATACCGTTGTAGATTTGCCATTGGTGCCTGTTACTCCCAGTATTTTAAAATCATCTAGCGAGATGTCGTATAATTTGTGAGTTAAGTCTGCAGCGGCCTTTTTAATATCCTCTACAATTATATACTGGAGAGAATCGATATTTGGGATCTTTTCTTCGTCTTGAGCGATTATTAAAGAAGCACCTTTATTAAATGCAGAAATGATATAATCATGGCCATCGAAACGGGAACCTTTGAAGGCGATGAAAATATCGTCTTTTTCAACATTTTCGCTGTTGTCTTTGATATCTGCTATGTTCAATATCTCGTTTGTTATTACATGCTTTTTTATATTACCGTTTAAAAATTGTATTATTTTTTTTGAAGGGATTTTCATTAATTCTGCCTCCTAAATAATTGCTTTTCTAGCCACTCATCTTAAGGAAGGGACTTGCGCGCAGCCGCCCCTAAGGATAAAGGGACTTTGGATCCTTCCCCACCCAAAAATAGTTGTTACAATGTGGTAAATTAATATATTTGACATTGTATATAAGACCTGGTATTATATAATTAGCACTTAATATGTGGGAGTGATAAAATGTCTAAGGTGCTACAAGATAGACAAAAAGAAATTCTAAAAACCATTGTTGAATTATACATAAAAAACGAAAAACCGGTCAGCTCAGATGAGGTTTTAGAAAATTCGAATATAAAAGCTAGTAGTGCTACTATCAGGAACGATATGCAAAAACTCCAAAAATTAGGATACATTTATCAACAACACTCTAGCGGTGGAAGAATTCCTACTGATCCCGCTTTAAAGATCTATTTTCAAATGATAAAAGACGCCTACAACCAAGAGGATACGCACCTTGAAATCCCAAAAAAATACAAGTTTTATGATTTGAATCTTATGTTTCAAAGTTTGAGTGAATTGCTAGCAAATGCCTTGGAGGGTTTGGTCATCTTTGAGTATCCTAATCCAAAGTATGTTTATATTACAAGGGTAACAGTTACCCCCTTGATGGAGACAAATAACGTCATTACTATTTTAACAAATTTAGGCCTTGCTGTATCCAGGACGGTTGAAATATATGGTCTGCCGCCTTCAGCGGAATTGGAAAATATTCTTAATAACGGTCTTGTTGGCAAATCTTTTCATTCACTTTTCATGTTTCTTTCAGCTCCAAAGTTTGAAACGGAGGATCTAAGGGTTACTAATTTCATAGAGATTTTAGGAAATCTAACATCTGAGTTCAACAGAAAAAAATACATTGTAAGTGGTCTTGAAAAAGTCATCTCTAAATCTATTCCAGACTTAGAAACTATCGAAACGTTGGCTTCTATGGTTGAAAATGATACAATCAAAGAAGGCATATTTAAACTTTTAGATTTCACCGATGATATAGAAATATTATTTGGTGAAGATTTAAACTCTAAAGCGTTAAAAAAGATGGTATTTTTCTATACTACTTACAAATTAAATGCTGACCCCCTTGGGAGGGTACTTTTTATAACTCAAAAATACTGTAATTATGAAAAAATCTACTTTTTTTTGAGAGAGTATATTTCTAGATTCTCAGAGATTATATCAAAAAATTTGTGAAATTAGTATATAATTTTGTTTATAGATTTAAAAGATAAAAGGTTTTAAAAGGGTTCCAGCTCGAAACTCTCTATGGGCGGGCTGGGGGGTGAAGGGGCGCTATATAAAAGGTTTCATAGTTTCCAAAGATAGTAAACAAGTTTTTAGGAGGTGTTTTTTTGAAATGGAAGAAAGAAAAAAAACTGAAGAAATAACAGAACAAGAGGAACAACAAGAAATAAAAGAAAAAGAATCCAATCAAGAAGATATCGAACAGTTGAAAAATAAAGTAGAGAAATTAGAAAAAGAAAACAAAGAGCTAAAAAACGAGTTAAAAAAGCTGGAAAAAGAAAAAGATGAATTTAAAGAGTATTCTATACATCTCAAAACTAAATTTGAAGATTACAAAGATTTAGTAGAAAAAGAAAAAAAGCAGATAAAATTAAGCACTACAAAGATGATAATAGAAAAACTACTCGTCCCATTTGAAAAGTTGAAACTTTCTTTGAATTACAAAGATGAACCTGAATTTGTTTCAGCGGTTGAGATGGTTTACAAAGATATGTTGAAAGTCTTTGACTCCTTGAAAATGAAGTTTATCATTCCTCAAAAAGGAGATCAATTCGATCCGTTTGAACATGATGTTGTAGACAAGTATGAGACAAAAGAAGTGAATGAATACTGTGTATACGGTGTTCAATCCATAGGATACAAATTGGAAGCCGAAGTAATTAAACCTGCAAGGGTTATAGTGGCGGTAAAACCGAAGGAGGACGCCCCGAACGGGGTCAAGGAAAAAGTTGAAGATAAGAAAATCCCTTGCGACGAAAATACTTGTTCCGAGAAACAAACTGTGGAAGGGATCGACTCAAAAGAAGGTGACAAATAATTATGGCTGAAAGAAAAGATTATTACAAAATCTTAGGAGTAGATAGAAATGCTTCACAGGAAGAGATAAAAAAAGCGTATAGACAAAAAGTTAAAGAATGGCATCCTGATAGACACATTGAAAATAAAGAAGAAGCCGAGCGCAAATTTAAAGAGATTCAGGAAGCTTATGAAGTTTTAAGTGATCCACAAAAAAGGGAAGTTTACGATAGATTCGGTTTTGTACCAGAAGAAGGAACCGCCTATACTGGACAAAGAAGTGCAGGTGGCGGTATAGGTGATATTTTTGGAGATATTTTTGGAGAAGATTTTGGTGGAGGCACCGTCTCAGACTTTTTCGATATGTTCTTTGGTACTGAAGGAAGTAGAGGTAGATCCTCCTCGAGACAGCGAAATGTAGTCAAAGAACGCGGCGAGGATATTAATGTAGTAATCAGTTTAAAATTAGAAGAAATTATGTATGATGTTAAGAAAATTGTTGAATACAACAGATATGAAGAATGTCATCATTGTCATGGTACTGGAGCGGAAAACGGCACAAGTTTTGAAACTTGCCCAAGGTGTAACGGTAGAGGGGTAATAAGAGAGGAGCAAAGGAGTTTTTTTGGAAGCTTTGTAAGGACATATGCATGTCCAACGTGTAACGGAGAAGGTAGAATAATCAGTCGTAGATGTTCTTACTGTGGAGGTAGTGGAAAAGTTTTGAAAAAAGAAAGGATTGAAGTTACGATACCTGCTGGCGTGCCAAATAGCTATACCATGAGGATAAAAGGAAAAGGCAATGCGGGCAAGAACGGAGGCCCAAACGGTGATTTAATTGTTCAAGTAAGAGTTCTTCCTCATGAAAAGTTTATCAGAAAAGGGGCAGATTTAGAAACAGAAATCACGATAAATTATCTGAAAGCAGTTTTGGGAGGAACCGTCAAGATTCCTACATTGGAAGGAGATTTCGAAGAAGAGTTACCAGAAGGAACTAACCCTGGAACAATTTTAAGGTTTAAAAATATGGGACTTCCAGAATTTGGTGGAGGCAAAAGAGGAGATTTATATGTCAAAATAAACGTGAAAATCAATAAGCCATCGAGAAAAGAAAAGAAGATCCTTAGTCAACTTTTGGAAGAAACAAATGTTGAATAATTCACCTTGGGGTGATATAGGTTGAAATTTAACATCTCCATTCAAAAAATAGATGTCAAAGATTATATTATTATTACGTTGGGGACTTTGATAACCGCCTTGGGATTGGTTCTGTTTATGATCCCTTACAATATTATTGCCGGAGGAGTTAGTGGGCTAGCCATAATATTAAACAATTTTTTCGGTTGGTGGGTAGGAATACAAATGTTTGCTTATAATTTGATCTTGTTCACTTTAGGGTTTTGGTTGCTTGGAATAGGTTTTGGAATAAAGAGTATATACTCGGCAGCTCTACTATCCTTTTCCACTGATTTTTTTCAACATGGTTTAGGATTGGATCAACTTATTCCTTCGTTGATGGCAGAAACAGGCAATGCAGGTTTAGAAATGACTTTATTGGCTGCATTTTATGGGGCTTTAATAGCTGGATTTGGCATGGGTTTAGTTATATGGAAAGGCGCAACAACCGGTGGAACGGATATAATCGCAATGATTTTCAACAAGTTTTTTTCTTTAAGCGTAGGTACAGGCCTTATGATTGCTGATACCGTTATAACAGCTTCTTCCATATTAATTAATCCTTTATTACCAATGTATGGAATAATAGCGATTTTTGTAACTGCAAAGACTATAGATGGGGTGATAGAAGGATTTGAATCGACAAGAACGATTTTGGTTATAAGTGATCATTATGATAAAATTAAAGAGGACATATATAGCAAATTAGATAGAGGAGTTACCTTTTTAAAGGGAGTAGGTAGTTACACAAATCAAGAAAAAAATATAGTAATGGTCACTATTTCAAGGTCAGAGATAGGTTTGCTTAAGAACATTATAAAAGAGAGAGATAGCAACGCATTCATGGTTATATTGCCAAATAGTGAAGCCATTGGATATGGTTTCAAAAAAATATCTTAGTAAGGAGATGATGGATAGTGGATGACCCCGGTGGTTTGTGGGGCTCATTAGTTTTATTGATTGTTCTTTTATTTCTTTCAGGATTTTTTTCTGGGTCTGAAACTGCTTTGACTACAATAGGGAAATATAGGATAAAAGAACTGATCGATGAAGAAAAAGACGATAAAAAAAGGAAAAAATACCAACATTTTGTTGAAAACCCAAATCATTATTTAACTACTATATTAGTAATGAACAATCTTGTGAATATCTTGGCCACATCTACGGCAACGGTTTTTGCAGTAAGATTAATGCCATCTTCACAAAGTGGTGCTGTTGGTTTAGTAACGGCTATTATGACCCTATTGATATTGATTTTTGGAGAGATTACACCCAAGGTATACGCTAGAGAAAATAGAGAAAAATATTTTAGTTTTGCCTTTTTCACAATCAATTTTCTAAATCAACTTTTAACACCCGTTGTGTGGTTGCTTGTAAACCTTTCAAACGTGTTTATCAGCCTTTTTGGTGGTGAGACCATTACCAATGCTCCACCACTAATCACAGAGGACGAAATAATTTCTTACTTAGACATAGGGCATGAAGAAGGGGTAATTGAGAAGAGTGAAAAGTACCTAATGCAAAGAAGTTTAGAGATGAAGGATACCTCAGTCAGAGAAATTATGACTCCAAGGGTTGATATATCTGCGATTGAAGACATAAAAACTATGGAAGAATTGATAAAGATAATAAATGAAGAAGGATACTCTAGGATACCTGTTTTCAAGGAAACGTTGGATAATGTTATTGGAATAGTCTACGCAAAAGATATTTTCAAAAAACTCGAAGAGGTAAGAGATTTTAGCAAACTGCAAAAATTAAGAGTTGTGGAGATTATGCATAAACCATTTTTTGTTCCCATAACGATGAAAATAAGGGATGTTTTTAGGATGTTTTTAAATAATCATACACATATGGCTATAGTAGTTGATGAATATGGAGGAACAGCCGGATTAGTTACTTTAGAAGATATAATAGAAGAGATGACTGGAGAAATTTTTGATGAGTATGATGACTTTACCGATGAAACCAATATTACAAGGGTAGCAGAAAATGTTATACTAGTGGATGGCACAACACCAATAAATGACGTTGAAAGAGAGTTGGATATAGAATTTCCCGAAACTGAGTTTGAAACCATAGGTGGTTTCTTACTTGAAAGGTTTCAAAGGTTCCCTAAACCCGGCGAGATATATTTTCTAGAAAATTATGAATTCGAAGTGATTTCTGTAACCATCAATAAGATCGATAAAGTTAAAATAACTGTACATCCAAAAATGCAAACAGACAACCAAGAAGGGGCTGAGAAAGATGAAGGATAAAACAATAGTTGAAACGTTGTATGAAGAAGCTATGAAAACAAGAGAAAATGCATATACTCCTTATTCTAATTTTAAAGTAGGTGCAAGTTTGTTATCGGATAACGGGGAAATATTTTCAGGTTGTAATGTGGAAAATGCTTCGTATGGATTATCTCTCTGTGCTGAAAGGAACACAATATTTTCCGCAGTTGCCAGGGGCGAACGTAAATTCAAAGCTATGTTAATCGTTGCAGAAGGTGAGGCACCTGTAAAACCATGTGGGGCATGTAGACAAGTAATGGCTGAATTCGGGGATTTCGACGTTTATTTGGCAAATACAAAAGGGAAGATAGAAAAAACGAAGGTAAGTGAGTTGCTACCAAATGCCTTTGGTCCAAAGGATCTATGAAATATCTAAAAATTCATTGAATGGGCAGGTAGCGGGGCGAAGGGGTTAAAGATCCCTTTATCCTTTAGGGTGGGGAGCGGGCAAAAGGGGCGCTAATAAAGACTAAGCACAACGTAGAAAAAAGTTCGTCTTTTTTCAAAAATAAGATTTTGATTTTAAAAAGGTTACAGGGCGGAGCCCTGTTTGCTGCAGTATGCAAACCATGTTTTTAAATGATTTTGACCTTGAATTTGGGGTTTTTAAGGGGGGACCCCCTTAATGTTAAAGGGGTTAGGGACCGCAGGTCCCTCCTTAGAAGGGTGGGCTGCTGGGCGAAGGGGAGCTAAATCCGGTTTCAGAGTTTCTAAAAACAATAAAATCAAAATTCAGGAGTCTAACAATTATGGATTTAATAGAAAAAGAAGTATCAAAAGAAGTTATTTTTAAGGGAAAAATCTTGGATTTAGAAAAATACAACGTAGAATTACCAGACAAAAACATATCAACCAGGGAGGTTGTTAACCATCCCGGAGCGGTAGCAATATTGCCAGTTGATAACGAAGGAAATATCTATCTTGTTAAGCAATATAGATTCCCTATAAGAAAAGTATTGATAGAAATTCCTGCTGGAAAGTTCGATTCACCTAATGAGGATCCTTTGGAATGCGGTAAAAGGGAGTTAGCAGAAGAAATAGGAAAGAAGGCTAACAAGTGGATTGAATTAGGATACATATATACAACGCCAGGTTTTTCAACGGAAAAAATATATTTATATCTAGCCAAAGAATTAACTGAAGTGGGAGTCAATCCAGACGATGACGAGTTTGTTGAAGTCTTAAAGGTAACAACAAATGAAATGAAAGAGATGATAAAAAAAGGCGAAATTACCGATTCGAAAAGTATTTGTGCTTTCTACAAATATTTACTCCTTGAATAAGTGAGTGAGCAGCGCGGGTGAAGGGAAAGCCTTTTAAACTTCCTTAGAGGGTGGGCAGCG